>NZ_JBHVQI010000004.1:0-206995 GCF_042886835.1 Paenarthrobacter sp. NPDC057981 | reverse complement strand
GCCCGGGACTTTGTCCCGGGCCGCAGTCGTTTAAGAACCAGAGAGTGACGATCTGATAAATTTTGATGATTTTCGCGTCACGAATTGCCAATACTTGTTTTATTCTCCTTTTTTGCCTTAATTCAGTTGATCTGATTGACTCGGCACAGCACCCGGAACGTTCAATGCACGGCAACGCGCCGGTGCGCCTTGCGCGCTGCGGAATTTCGAGATCTGTTGGCGCATAAACGTGAACTAGGAGCTTCTTTGGACCTGCTGTTGCATGCTGATGGTATTCACGCTTCCTACGATCAGCGACGCATCCTCAAAGGCGTTGATCTCTCGCTGCATCGCGGCGAAATACTTGGGCTGATCGGTACCAATGGGGCCGGAAAGTCCACGTTGATGGACGTCTTGTCCGGGTCCCTGCGTCACGACTCCGGGCTGGTCACTTTGGCTGGAGAGAAATTCGGGCCCGCTTCCAGGGATGAAGCCCAAGCATGTGGGGTGGGTATCATTCCGCAGAACTTCCGGCTCGATCCGCAGCTGACGGTTGCCAAGGCCATCTACAGGGGAACGTTTCAGGCCGACAAATCCCAGGATGATCTTCGGGGGCCGGCATTGAAGCTAATTAACGACGTGGCGATCGCCCTGGACCCGGATGCCCTGGTCGGCTCGCTCATCCGCGCGGAGCAAGCACTGGTGGAAGTCTTGAGGATGGTGGCCGAGGAAGCCCAACTGGTCATCATGGACGAAGCGGCAGCGTCTCTTCCCGATCATGACGTCGCGACCTTGCACCAGGTACTGAGGATGCTGGTCAACCAGGGACGGGCGATCATCTACATCACCCACCGCCTCGATGAAGTCCGGTCTATCGCGCACCGGATCGCCGTGCTGCGGGACGGCAAGGTCCATACCGTCCTCGAAGCCAGCAGGACCAATCCCGAAGAACTGGCCTTCCTGCTGCTTGAGCAGAAGCCTGCAGGCAGCAGCCGCCCTACGGAGCTTGCCGTCAGCGACGAGGCCATTCGGGTGGCAGAACTCAGTGTTGGGGACTCTGTCCGGAACATCTCATTCAGCGTTGCCAAGGGCGAAATCTTCGGGCTGCTCGGAACTCATCAATCGGGTGTCCACCAGGTAGTGGAATCCCTCGTCGGTGTCAGGCCGGCTACGTCAGGGCAGCTGTTCCTGCACGGGCAGCCCGTGAGCATCCAAGGGCCGGAGGATGCGCTGCGGCTGAGGATCGGCTACCTTTCCGAGGACGCCGGCGCTGTTGACGAAGAAGCCAGCATTGCCGAGGGCTTGCGCGTGCAGACCGGGGACGAAGACCTGAAAGACGAGATCTCGGGACTCCGGGGCGTCATCGAACTGGTGCGACGCATGCGGATCAACACAACGAATATCCATGGCACGCTCACCACTTTGTCCGGGGGAGACCGCCAGAAGGTCTCGCTCGCCAAATGGATGACTTCCGGCTGTGACGTGCTGATCATGTCCCACCCCAGCCGCGGCATCGACATTGGGGCGAAAGACGTCGTCTACCAGATGCTTGACGAGCTGAGGCAGACCGGCGTCGCAATCATTCTGATGTCCTCCGACCTCACCGAACTGGTCAGCTGGTGCCATCGGATCGGAGTAGTCCGCGATGGTGAACTTGTGACCATCGAAGCCAATTCCAACACCAACGAAGACGTTTTGGTTTATCACATGTTGGGAAGCGCTGCCGTGTCGGGACATAGTGCCGCCCGAAGGGTGAAGAGCTGACAGCCCCGGAAGTTCAACACAAAGGGACGGCCACGTTGACAGTGGCCGTCCCTTTGTCGTTGCAGGGGCTCAGATGGTGATTCCCTTTGCCAGGTTGTTGAGCTTATGGCGGGCCAAGGCAAGGTTCGCGTAGGTGCGGTCAAGCACCAAGTACACGAACAGCCCCCTGGATCCGCTGGAATTCAGGACGTTGATCAAGTGGTATTGCCCGTTCAAAGTAATGAGGATGTCTTCTATGTCGCCGTCCAGGCCGAGGTCGGCCATGGTGCGCAGCTTCGCGCTCACTACGTTTGAGTTACCCGCTGCGGCCACGCCGAGATCGAATCCGGGGCTGCCGCCCTGGGCGAGGGCCATGCCGCTGGAGTAGTCGACTACCGCGGCCCCTGTAGCGCCTTCAATGGACAACAATTGCTTTATAGCTTCGTCAAGCGTGCTCATGGTGCTTTCTTCCTGTTCAGTAATGTCTTCGAAGGAATAGGCAGAGTGACCGGAGAAGAGTTCGGGGAAGGTGCTGAGACCCTCATCCCTTGAGTACGCGCTGGGCACCGCGGACTTCGTGGTTTCACGGCTTTTCCACCATTTCCACGTTCGCTGCGAATGCTTCACTTTTCGGATTCCGCGCTTCCCTTATGCCTGGCCACCGCCTACCTCGCGGTACAACCCCAAGAGTATGCGCAGATCAGGATTAAACACCATTGCGATTCAGAAACATCGCAATTGTTGTGGGTAAAGGTACGGACCGATAACAATCAAATAAATTGATTCAGTTTTCGCGTCACGAAATCACAATAAGTGTTTCTCTGAAGGTGGCGGCATGGACTGCGTGCTTAGCGGCCCCGGAATCAGACGTTGGCGATGTGCCGCACTGCATCAAGGTAGGGCATGTTGATTGCGGCATCGGCCACGGCGCGAACTGCAGGCTTTGCGTTGAACGCTACGCCGATCCCGGCCGCCCCCAGCATGTCAAGGTCGTTCGCGCCGTCGCCGACTGCAATGGTGTGCTCCAGGTCGATCCCTTCGGCAGCGGCCCATTGGCGCAGGTACTTCTCCTTGGCTGCCCGGTCGATGACAGCACCCAGGACTTTGCCCGTGAGTGCACCGTCCACAATCTCAAGCTCATTGGCAATCCAGTAGTCCAGGCCCAGCTCCCCGGCAATCGGGCCCAGGATTTGGTTGAAGCCGCCGGAAACAACCGCCACGACGTGACCGGCCTTCTTGAACGCGGCCACGAGCTCTGCCGCACCCAGGCTGAGGCGCACTTCCTCACGTACGGAATCCACGACGGCGGCCGGCAAGCCCGCCAGTACGGCGACACGGGCATGCAGGCTCTGGGCGAAGTCGAGCTCGCCCCGCATGGCAGCTTCCGTGACGGCCGCAACCTCTTCGCGCTTGCCAGCGTAGGCAGCAAGGAGCTCGATGACCTCCTGTTGGATAAGCGTTGAATCCACGTCCATGATGAGAAGCTTGCGCCCTGCCTGCCGGAGCCCTGCGGGGACCAGGGCAGTATCGGTGCCGGTCAAAGCCGACCCGGCCACCCGGCGTCGAAGGTCGGACAGCGCGTCCGGTGAATCAAGCCGCACGTCTACATCGGCCGTGTGAACGGCGAAGCGCTCGTCACCGGTCTGTGATTCCGCGGACACTTCCGCGCCGGCGTCTGCCAGCACCTTGCGCACGGCATCGAGCGATTCAGGGGACAAATTCACGCCATAGCTGACCGCAGCCAAGTTCGAAGTCATGGCCTCAATCCTATCGATCGGCCTTCTTGCCCCCGAAACTGTTTCGCCTGTTAAACCAGCGGAAAGTGCCGGTTATCAGTCATGTTCACTTTTGTCCTAGTGTCTACTGCTATGAGTGATGTTCTGGATTTGGCTTCCGTCAGCGTTGTCCGAGGCAAAAAGACCCTGCTGGACAAGGTTGACTGGCAAGTCAACGAAGGAGAACGCTGGGTCATCCTGGGCCCCAACGGCGCTGGCAAAACAACCCTTCTCCAGATCGCCGCCGCGCGCCTGCACCCCAGCAGCGGCAAGGCCGGCATCCTCGACGAGACTCTGGGGCGGGTCGACGTCTTTGAACTCCGCCCCCGGATCGGCCTCTCCTCGGCAGCGCTTGCCACCCAGATCCCCGAGCACGAGAACGTCCTGAACGTGGTGGTCACCGCAGCGTACGGCGTCACCGGCCGCTGGCGGGAGGGGTACGAACGCGACGACGAGCGCCGCGCCTTTGGCCTCCTGAACGACTGGGGAATGGGTCCCCTCCTCAGCCGGACCTTTGCCACCCTTTCGGAGGGGGAGCGCAAGCGCGTTCAGATCGCGCGTGCCCTCATGACCGACCCCGAGCTGCTCCTGCTGGATGAGCCGGCCGCAGGCCTGGACCTGGGAGGACGTGAGGAATTGGTCCATAAGCTGGGCGAGCTCGCCAGCGACCCCGACGCGCCGGCCATGGTCCTGGTAACTCACCACCTTGAAGAGGTGCCCCCGGGCTTCACCCACGCGATGCTGTTGCGCGAAGGAGGAGTTGTGGCTGCCGGTCCCATCCAGGAAGTCCTGACCGACGAGCACCTGGGCAACACCTTCGGCCTGGCCCTGGACGTTTCCGAAAATGCCGGGCGCTACACCGCCACGGCGCGCCGCTAGGGCGGTCCCAGTACAAAATGGAGATTCTTAGCAGCATCCTGGTCTTTTTTGCTGGCCTGTGGGCCGGCACCATCAATGCGGTAGTCGGCTCCGGCACTCTGGTGACCTTCCCCGTATTGATCGCCTTGGGCGTCGTGCCTGTCGTTGCTTCCATGAGCAACGCCATGGGCCTTGTTGCAGGTACGGCCGCTGGCGCATGGGGCTATCGCCGCGAACTGGCCGGCCGCGGCAGGCAACTGCTCAAGCTGATGCCGGCGTCGCTGTTGGGCGGCATCACGGGAGCATGGCTGCTGCTCCACCTCCCGGAAAAAGTCTTTGGCTACGTGGCACCTGTCCTGCTGGTCGCTGCCCTGCTCATGGTGCTCTTCCAGCCCAAACTCCAGGCATGGATCCGGGACAGGGAACAGAACCCCGAGCATGCCATCAAGGACAAGAGCCATGGCATCCTCTTGGTGGTCCTGATCTACCTTGCCGGGGTGTACGGCGGTTACTTCGTCGCCGCTCAAGGAATCCTCCTGGTGGGCATCCTCGGAGTGTTCCTCTCGGGCACCATGCAAAATGCCAACGCCATGAAGAACATCCTCACCCTGACGGTGAACATGGTGGCGGCTGTGTCTTATCTCATCTTCGCCTTCGACAGAATCAATTGGTGGGTTGTCCTGCTCATTGCCGTCAGCTCCACCATCGGCGGGCTCGTCGGTTCAAAGGTGGGCCGGAAGCTGTCACCCAAGGTGCTGCGCGGCGTCATCTTCACGCTCGGCATCGTCGCGCTTGGCTTCATGATCGCCAACCTCCTGAAATAGTCTCCCGGTGACCTTCCACTACCTCGAATCCGCCGATGATCCGCGCGTGAGCGACTACACCACGCTCACTGATGTGCACCTGCGAAAGCTGCGCGAACCCCGGGAAGGCATGTACATCGCAGAGTCCTCCAGGGTGCTGCGCAGGGCCTTGGCCGCGGGCCACCAGCCACGCTCGTTCTTTCTGGCCGAGAAGTGGCTGGAGGACCTCAGCGACGTCTTCAAGGCCTACCCTGACGTTCCAGTCTTCATTGGCAAGGCCTCGTTGCTGGAGGAGATCACAGGCTTCCACCTTCACCGTGGTGCCATGGCCGCAATGCACCGGCCGGCCCCCGTGCCCCTGGAGGAACTCCTGGCCTCAGCACAGCGGGTCGCCGTGCTGGAGGACATCGTGGACCACACCAACGTCGGAGCGATTTTCCGTTCAGCCGCTGCCCTGGGGGTGGATGCTGTGCTGGTCTCGCCACGCTGCGGCGACCCTTTGTACCGGCGAAGCGTCCGGGTAAGCATGGGCACTGTTTTCCAGGTACCGTGGGCGCGTCTGGATAGCTGGCCCGGCGACCTGGCGCGGCTGAAGGACCAGGGTTTCACCGTGGCAGCCATGGAACTGACCGATGATGCGGTGGACCTGGACGATCTCGCGGCCAGGCAGCTTCCAAAACTGGCGTTGGTGCTGGGAACCGAAGGTGCCGGGATGAGCCCGGAGACGCTGGCCGCCGTCGACGTCGCTGTCAAAATCCCCATGCGGGCGGGTGTCGATTCGCTCAATGTGGCCGCTGCCTCCGCCGTCGCCTTCTGGGAACTCCGCCCGCGGGACTGAGCCGGTTCGTAGGCCGTGCCCGTTTCGGCTATGATTGGTTGTTGGCCCGGAAGCTGGAATGTTTGCATTACAGACCACGGTCCACCTCCATTCATACCTGGCAGCTGGCAAAATCCAGTTGCGCGAACAAAAGGTCCCATTATGAAGTCTGATATCCACCCGAAGTACGAAGCTGTTGTCTTCAACGACCTCGCTTCCGGTACGAAGTTCCTGACCAAGTCCACCGTGTCTTCCTCGAAGACCATCGAGTGGGAAGACGGAAACACCTACCCGGTTATCGACGTCGAAATCTCCTCGGAGTCCCACCCGTTCTACACGGGCAAGCAGCGCATCATGGACTCCGCTGGCCGCGTCGAGCGCTTCAACGCCCGCTTCAAGGGCTTCGGCGGCAAGAAGTAACCACTTCACCCCAAGGCTTTCAAGGGCCCGTATTGCTGGATTTTCCGGCGATGCGGGCCTTTGCGTTTTCCGGCAAGATGGGAAGCATGACTTCCCTTCCCGGACCCGCAGAAGACAATAACGACGCCGGCGCGCGCCTTCATGGTGAATACAAGGTACCCGGCGGAAAACTCGTGGTGGTGGACCTGGAGGTCCGGGAGGGACGGTTCACTGACGTCTCACTGAGCGGGGACTTCTTCCTGGAGCCGGATGAAGCGCTCCAGGGCATCAACAATGCCCTGACCGGGCTTCCCGAGGCGTCCACGGCAGCCGAAATTGCCGCGGCCGTCACTGCTGGCCTGCCGGAGGGAGCCACGCTGTTCGGCTTCTCCGCGGAAGCAGTAGCCATCACCGTGCGACGTGCACTGTCCAAAGCCACCAGCTGGGCCGACCACCAGTGGGACGTTATTCCGCCGTCGATCCTTCCAACGCAGGTGAACGTCGCACTGGACGAAGTCCTGACAGAGGAGGTGGGCGCGGGGCTTCGCAATCCCACCCTGCGGTTCTGGGACTGGGAAGAGCCTTCCGTGGTCATTGGCAGTTTCCAGTCGGTGAAGAATGAAGTGGACCCGGAAGGCGTCGCCCGCCACGGCATCACGGTGGTGCGCCGGATCAGTGGCGGCGGGGCCATGTTCATGGAGGCCGGTAACTGCATCACGTATTCCCTCTATCTGCCGCAGACGCTTGTGGACGGCATCAGCTTCGCCGATTCTTATGCCTTCCTTGATGCATGGGTCATGGCCGCCCTGGAGAAGCTTGGGATCACAGCCTTCTACGTTCCCCTCAACGACATCGCCACGGACCAGGGAAAGATCGGCGGAGCCGCCCAGAAGCGACTTGCCAATGGCGGCATGCTCCACCACGTCACCATGAGCTACGACATCGACGCCGACAAAATGGTGGAGGTGCTGCGGATCGGCAAGGAGAAACTGTCGGACAAGGGCACCCGCAGCGCCAAGAAACGCGTGGACCCGCTGCGACGCCAGACCGGCATGGCCCGGGCAGCAATCATTCAGGCCATGCAGGCTGTATTTACCGAGCGCTACGGTGCGGTGGAATCCAAGCTCACCGAAGCGGAACTCGAAGAAGCGAGGAAACGCGTGGACTCCAAGTTCGGCACCGATGAGTGGCTGAACCGGGTTCCCTAGCCCATGGCAGCCTGGGCAGTCAGCGACCGTAAGAGATGGCTCCGCTGCTCTATGATGAGCCGCCGCAAAGCACGCGGCGCGTCCGCATGGGTCCGCAGCCACTCGTCCGTCTTGACCAGCACCGGATGATCCGCCGCGTCCATTCCCTCCGCCAGATCCTGTGCGGCCGGGAAGAGCCCCCTGACGATCCGGCCGGCAATTTCAATGCTGCGCCCGGCCCATACACCTTCCAGGCACTCGAAGTACGGTCCAACATACGGTGCCGTCATGTAGGCGGGAGCAATGGAGAAGCCCGCCATCGTAGCGCTCAGGATTTCATTGGACAGGCCACTGCCATTGACGGCCGCATCCCAGGCGGCCGCTTTCACTGCAGGGTCGGGGCGTGCAGCCGAGGCCAGTGCGTGCCCTTCCTTTCCGGAAGCCGTCCTGTCCGTTTCGAGCTCCTGATCCAATTCCGCCTGTGACGCCTGTCCGTGCGCAGCCAAGGCCTGCCAGAGGCTCCACCGCAGTTCAGCATCGACCACCAGACCCTCAACAACAGTGGAACCCTCCAGGATCTGCCGCAGCAGCGGGAGCTCACTGTCACCATGACGGGACACATCCGCCAGGGTCCGTGCCCAGGCCAGCTGGTGGTCCGAGCCAGGTACCGATGCACGTAGCTGGTGGGCTGCGACGGCGAGGAAATCCTTTCGTACAGCAGCCCGCACTGCCGGGGGTACAAAGCGCTCGATGGCGCTCGAGGCGTTTCCAAGGACATTGAGGAGGACGGCAATGCCCGGTTCTGCCGGTGCGAACTGTTCGACGGCGTTCACGTACCGTGCCGCAGGCGTTACGGCGTCCCGGGCCGAGTCCCACAGGGCAGTCCAGCACAGAGCCCGGGCCATAGGATCCTGGACCTTATCCAGGGAGGTCCTGACGGTGTGCTCGGAGGCTGGATCGAGCCGGACTTTGGCGTAGCTCAGATCATCGTCATTGACCAGCAACAGGGCCGGCCTTTTCTTCGCCGCAAGCTCAGCTACCAGGGTGCTGGGTCCGGAGATGTCCACCTCGACGCTTTCCGTCCGGACCAGGGCGCCGGTCTGGTCGGCGTCGTACAGGCCAAGGCGGAGGCGATGAGGCCGGAGTTCCTGATGGCCGGTGATGGGGTCGATGGCATCCTGCTGCAGCAACACCGCGCCCATCACTCCGTCGTCGTCGGCGATGTCCGCTGCGATCGTGGAGATACCGGAGGTCTGCAACCACTGACGGGCCCAATCACCGAGGTCCCGCCCCGAGGCAGCACTGAGCGCCTTCAGGAGATCCTGCAGTGAAGTGTTGCCGAATTCGTGCTCCTTGAAATACTCACGGGAGCCGGCAATGAAGGCGTCAAAACCAACGTAGGCCACCAATTGTTTAAGGACTGACGCGCCCTTGGCATAGGTGATCCCGTCGAAGTTCTGCTTTGCCGCCTCCAGGTCCGGGATGTCTGCCACGATCGGGTGTGTCGTGGGGAGTTGGTCCTGGACATAGGCCCACGCCTTGCGTTTGCTGGCGAAGTTCACCCAGGCGGTGTCCCAGTCGGTGGCCCGGTCCACGCCCAGCGTTCCCATGAAGTCGGCGAAGGATTCCTTGAGCCACAGGTCGTCCCACCACGCCATGGTCACGAGGTCCCCGAACCACATGTGCGCCATTTCATGCATGAGGGTGTTGGCCCGCGCCTGGTATTGGGCATCAGTCGCACGGGAGGCATACACATACTTCTCGGTGAAGGTCACCAGTCCGGGGTTCTCCATGGCGCCGAGGTTGTATTCAGGCACGAATGCCTGATCGTACTTGCCCCAGGGGTAGGGGTAATCGAAGAGTTCGTTGAAGAAGGCCAAACCGCTTCTGGTGAGCCGGAACAGTTCGTCGGCGTCGAAAGACGCCGCCAAGGAGGCCCGGCAGTAAAGTGCCAGCGGAACCTCGAGGCGGGTGCCGTCGTCGAGCGTTGCACCCCAGTGGTCGGTCGCTTTGAAGTAAGGCCCGGCCAAAACAGTCGTGATGTAGGTGGACATGCGCTTGGTGGTGGCAAAGTCCCACCGTGCTAAGGACTCCGCGCCCGGGACCGAAATACGCGCGGTCTCTGGTCCGTTGGAAGCGACTTCCCAGACGGCAGGGGCGATGACGTGGAAGGTGAATTCGGCTTTGAGGTCCGGTTGTTCGAAGTTGGCAAAGACGCGCCGGCAGTCTGCGGGTTCGTACTGCGTGTACAGGTAGCACTGGCCGTCGGCGGGATCCACGAAACGGTGCATCCCCTCGCCGGAGCGGCTGTAGAGGGCAGTTCCGGCGACGGTAACGGTGTTCTTGGCGTCGAGGCCTTCCAGGATGATCCTGTCCCGGTCCACCACCTTGCCGATGTCCAATGCCCGCCCGTTCAACACCACGGAGTCCACGCCGCCATTGATGAAGTCAAGGAATGTGGCAGAGCCTGGCTGGGCTGAAAAAGTGATGGTGCTGGTGCTCGGATATCCGGCGGCTGCGGGATCTGCCGCGTCGCGGACATCAAGTGTGACGTCGTAGCTGTGGGTAGTGATCAGGGCTGAGCGGGTAGCGGCTTCTTCGCGCGACAAATTGTGATTCGACACACAGCTATCTAATCATGATCCACGCCGCCCCCAGCCCCAGGGAAGCGATGATCAGCCAGGACCCCAGCGCCACCAACGCGGCCCGCCCGCCAGTATGGATCAGGGTCCTGACCCGCACGGCAGAGCCCAGACCGAACAACGCGGAGGCGAGCACAATGTCCTGGGCGACGGCAGCGGCTTCAAGTAGTTCCGGCGTCGCCCATCCGGTGGAGCGGAAGGCCACCATGACGATGAAACCGACCACGAAAAGCGGCACGATCGGCGGGAACCTGGCATTGACGTCGTCCGCGTCCGACGAACCGTTGGCGCGTTGCCGCACATGCTGAATGCGCTGGTGCAGCCCGGCGGCAGCCACGATCGGTGCCAGGAGGACTACCCGGGTCAACTTGACGACGACGGCGATGGCCAGCGCCGCTGTCCCTGCGGTTTGCGCTGTGGCCACCACTTGGCCGACGTCGTGAACGGAAGCGCCCGTCCACGCCCCGAATTGGGCCGGATTCAGGTTCAGCGGATGCATCAGCAGCGGCAGCACGCCAATGGCCAGGGTCCCGCAAAGGGTCACAAGGGCCACCGGCAGCACCGTGTCCTGGTGCCGGATCCGGCGCACGGCAGCCATGGCACCGATGGCCGAAGCGCCGCAGATGGAGAAGCCTGTGGCAATCAGCAAGGACGCGTCCCCGGGCAAACGCAGCAATCGCGCCAGCCCATAAGTACCGGCAAAACTGATCAGGACGACGCCGGCGATCAGCAGCAGGGACAACCAACCAAGTCCAAGCACGTCCCACACACTGACTTTGAGGCCCAACAGCACAATGCCCGCGCGCATGAGGTGCTTCCCCGCGAAGTCCAGGCCCGGCCGGGCGCGCCCCGCAACCACCACCGCAGTGCCCGGTATATTGGCTGAGAGCAAACCCAAGGCAACAGCGAGCGTCATGGCCGGAATCGCGGGCAACACTGCGTGGATGGCGAAGGCAAGGCCGGTCGCGGCGAGGCTCAGGACCAACCCTGGCCCCAGCCGTGGCAGCTGGGACGCAAGTCTGTTGAAGGGCATGCATCAACCCTGCCGGATGGGGGCACGGAAGGCGAAACCGGGAGCACCCGGAAACCGCGACACAATCAGTGCGTAATGCGCTCGACTCAAAAAGGTGATTGTCTGATTCCCATGTCTGACCTATTCCAGGATTACTCCGAGGCCGCTGCCCGCAGCGGAGCCTACGACGAGATGTTTGCCCCGGGCCACGTTGCCAGAAAATCCTACGGTCAGGTCTCCGGTGCCCTACGCGAGCTTTCCCTCGCTGATGTCACCGCCCGTGCCGACTCGATGGCACGGACCTTCCTGGACCGTGGGGTCACCTTCGACTACGCGGGGGAGGAGCGGCCCTTCCCGTTGGACATCGTCCCCAGGGTCATTCCCGCAGATGAGTGGGACGTGCTCGAACGCGGAGTCGCTCAGCGGGTCAAAGCACTCGAGGCGTTCCTCAATGACGTCTACGGGCGCATGGCGGTGGTGGCAGATGGCGTGATACCGCGACAGTTGGTGACCACGAGCGCGCATTTCCACCGTGCCGTGCACGGATTCGAACCATCGAGCGGCGTCCGCGTCCATGTCTCCGGCATCGACGTCGTCCGCGACGCTGCAGGGACGTTCCGTGTCCTGGAGGACAACGTCCGCGTCCCTTCCGGCGTCAGCTACGTCCTCGAAAACCGCAGGGCCATGGCTAAAGGCTTGCCCGAGGCATTCGGGCAGCAGCACATCAGGCCCGTGGAAGAGTACCCACGGCGGCTTCTGTCCGCCCTGCGCAAAACCGCACCCGCCGGCGTCGATGATCCAACAGTGGTGGTCCTGACCCCCGGTGTCTTCAACAGCGCCTACTTCGAACACACGCTCCTGGCCGGTCTCATGGGTGTTGAACTGGTGGAAGGCAGGGACCTTATCTGCCGCGGCAACCGCGTCTACATGCGGACCACGGCCGGCGAGCAACGCGTGGACGTCATCTACAAGAGAATCGACGACGATTTCCTGGACCCCCTGCAGTTCCGCTCGGATTCGATGCTCGGCTGCCCGGGCCTTGTCAACGCTGCCCGGGCCGGGGGAGTGACCATCGCCAACGCGGTGGGCAACGGGGTTGCCGATGACAAGCTCGTCTACAGTTACGTGCCTGACTTGATCCGCTACTACCTTCACGAAGAGCCCATCATCGCCAACGTGGACACCTTCCGGCTTGAGGAAAAGGAAGCCCGGGAGCACGTCCTGGACCGCCTTGAGGATCTGGTGGTCAAACCCGTTGATGGTTCCGGCGGAAAGGGACTGGTCATTGGGCCGGACGCTTCAAAGGAAGAACTGGATGCCTTGCGCAAACGGGTCATTGCCGATCCCCGCGGCTGGATTGCCCAGCCGGTGCTTCAGCTCTCCACGGTTCCTACGCTCTCGGGGGACAAGTTCGGGCCGCGCCACGTTGACCTGCGGCCTTTTGCGGTCAACGACGGCGACGACGTCTGGGTCCTCCCTGGCGGGCTCACCCGGGTAGCCCTTAAGGAAGGTTCACTGATTGTGAACTCCAGCCAGGGCGGTGGCTCTAAAGACACCTGGGTCCTGGCCAACTCGCCCCAGATGCCGGCCGAGGTCATCCCGCGGCAGTCCGTCACCTTGCGTGAGCAGGTTTCCGTGTGGCCCGTTGAAAGCAACTGGCGCGACCGCCAAACGGAGCAGCAGCAGTGAACCCGTTCCAACCACCACTTGAACTTCCACCTGCACCACGCGAAGGAGGCACAGCCGCATGCTGAGCCGCATTGCTGAGTCACTCTTTTGGATCGGCCGCTACGTAGAGCGGGCCGATGGCACTGCCCGGATTCTGGACGTGCACCTGGAGCGCCTGAACCACCTGCCCCTTGACGAGCAGCGCAGCGTAGCCAGGGAACTGCTGGCCGTTATGGGCGCCCGGCCACAGAGCGAGGATTTCGGATTGCCCGAACTGCTCCACGCCTTGGCCTACGACAAGCAGAGCGCTTCCTCCATTGCCGGTTCCCTCGGGGCCGCCCGGGAGAACGCGCGGCGTGCCAGGGAGACGGTGTCCCAGTCGTTGTGGGAAAGCCTGAACACCACGTACTACGGCTTGAACCAGCACCGCAAGGACGTAGTGGGCACGTACCGCTTCTGCAACTGGGTTCTGGAACGGACAGCGATGGTGCGTGGCCTGGCGGACACCACTGTCAGCCACGATGAAAGCTGGCTGTTCATGGTCCTGGGACGCTCGTTGGAGCGTGCCGACATGACGGCCCGGATGCTGTCTACCCGTGACGTCCAGTCCGCCGGAATGTCCTGGGTGAACATGCTGCGGTGCGCCGGCGCCTACGAGTCCTTCATCCGGACCCGGCGTGCAGCTTTCGGTGACCAACACGCCGCCGAATTCCTGCTGCTGGACCGCCTGTTCCCGCGCTCCATCGTGTACGCCCTGCGCGACGCCGATGAGTGCCTGGCGAAGCTCGATCCCTCGGCGCAGCGCGTTGGCTTCATCAACGACGCCCGACGCATTGTGGGACAGGCCCGGACGTTCCTCGAGTTCCACCGAACCGATGACCTGATGTCCGAATTGCCCGAGCACATGGAACGCGTGCAGAAGGCTGTCACGCAGGCATCGGATGCTATTTCCCGTAAATACTTCAATCAGGCTGATGAACACGCCTGGGTGGGAGAAGTTTCATGACCCGGCTGAGCATCGTCCACAAGACGGCTTACAAGTACAACCGCCGCGTGACGTTGTCCTACAACGAGGCGCGGATGACTCCCCTCACTGACGGCCAGCAAGTGGTGCTTGAGTCCTCGCTGAAAGTCTCGCCCAACCAAGCCTCCGTCAGCACCTACCGGGACTATTGGGGAACCCGTGTCACTGCTTTCGACATGCAGATGCCCCACGAGAGCCTTGAGGTGCTGGCCACGGCGACCGTGGAAGTGCACCGCACCGAGCGGGTCGCCGTCGAGGACGACATCGTCGGGTGGGATGTCATGTCCTCCGACAAGGTGCAGGACGAGTTCAGCGATTGGCTTCCGCAGTCCCGCCTCAGCGGTCCAGGTGAGGAAGTCCTTGGTCTTGTTCCCGGGATTGTCGAGGGTAAGAATCCTCATGAGGCGGCCCTGGCCGTTTTCGCGTGGATGGCCGGAGAAATGACCTACATGAAGGGCACCACCGGGGTCACGACCAACGCCGAGCAGGCATGGTCGCAACGCCAAGGAGTGTGCCAGGACCTGGCCCACCTCGCCATCGGCGCCTTGCGCTGCAGCGGGATCCCTGCCCGCTATGTTTCCGGCTACATCCACCCCAGGTCCTCGGCCGGCATCGGCGAAACCGTCGCCGGCCAGTCCCATGCCTGGCTGGAATGGTGGGACGGCGAATGGCGCAGCTGGGATCCCACCAACCACAAGCCGGCCGGCGACTACCACGTGACGGTAGCGAGGGGCCGTGACTACAGGGATGTACCTCCGTTGAAGGGAATCCTCTCCGGCGGCGGTGGTTCAGGACTCGCCGTGTCCGTGGAGATCACCCGCCTCGCGTAAAGAGTTTTCGTACAGATAAGGCCCTTAAGAAGCGCTCTTAAGGGCTTTGTCTGTACACAATCTCCAACGGGGGGTTTACCAGGGGGAGGGCTTGTAGTCCTTGAGGAACACGCCGTACTGGTCTTCGCCCTTTTCGCCCATCACGATGGGGTCGTACACGCGGGCAGCACCATCGACCAGGTCCAGTGGGGCGTGGAATCCTTCCTCCATGAGACGGACCTTGGTGAAGTGCGGGCGCTCATCGGTAATCCAGCCGGTATCCACGGCGGTCATGAGGATCCCGTCCGAGTCGAGCATTTCCTGGGCGCTGGTGCGGGTCATCATGTTCAAGGCAGCCTTGGCCATGTTGGTGTGCGGATGCCCGGGCCCCTTGTAAGCGCGGGAGAACTGTCCCTCCATCGCCGAGACATTGACGATGTATTTCCGGTGCGCCGTGGACCGTTTCATGGCACCCCGCAGCCGGCTGACCAGCAGGAACGGCGCAGTGACGTTACAGAGCTGTACCTCGAGCATTTCCAAGGGATCTACCTCATCCACCACCTGAGTCCAGCTGTTGATGGTGGCGAGGTCGGGGACCAGCCCACCGGCGTCGATGGCGGTTCCTGACTCAATCCGTTCCAACGAAGCCGAACCGGTTGACAGTGCCAGGGAAGTGATGGCATCGCCGGCAAGGACCGGGTGTTCGGTGACGCTGCTGGCCAAGGCCAACGGGTGCTTGTCGTGGGCATGGCCGAAGGTCACAAGCTCCGGGCCGCCGTTCGCGGCCTCCAAGGCAGCGGGAAGCGGCTCATCCTCGGCATCGACCAGGGGTTTGTAGGCATTCCCGGAGCGGCGCACGGTTTGGGCGGCATTGTTGATGATGATATCCAACGGGCCGGCCTCGTTCAGGGAGTCGGTCAATGCCATGACCTGCGCCGGATCACGGAGGTCGATGCCAACGATCCTGAGCCGGTGCAGCCACTCGCCGCTGTCCTCCATGGCGGCAAACCGGCGGGCAGCGTCCTTGGGGAACCGGGTGGTGATAGTGGTGTGGGCTCCGTCCCGGAGCAGGCGCAGGGCGATGTACATGCCGATCTTCGCGCGACCACCGGTCAACAGCGCGCGACGACCCGTGAGATCCGTGCGGGCATCGCGCTTGCTGTGGCTGAAGGCTGCGCAATCGGGGCACAGCTGGTGATAGAAGGCATCCACCTGGGTGTAGTGCTGCTTGCAGATGTAGCAAGGCCGAGACCGGATCAGGTGTCCGGCAATCTCACCCGTGGCGGAGGGAGCGAGCTTGTTGCCACGGGTCTCGTCGTCGATCCGGTCCGGGGCCGCGGTGGCCGTCAAGGCGATGACGGCACGGTCGGCCTCGGCGATGGAATCGCGCTTGGTGACGCGGCGATGGCGTTTGACGGCTTTGAACATCTTGCCGGTGGCACGCCGGACTGCAATGTAGTCCGGGTGCTCTTCGTCATAGACGTGGATCGTGGTCAGAACCTTGAGGCAGGCCTGGATCTCTTCAGGCGTCAGATCGGTGGAGCTCATTGACCTGATTTTACAGCCTTGGGAGCCTACGGCCTGCCTCGGGTTCTGTTCAGTTGAAGGCGTGCGCCCTAGTGGGAGGCCCCTTGCGACGCTGGGCCAGTGACTCGGGATTGGATCCCTGCAGCGACCTTTTCCGCGGAATCGCGGATGTCGGGATCATGGTGGGTAGCCGCCTTGACGGCCTCCGGCAGTGCGGCACGATGCTTGGCGGACAACTCGAGCTCGGCCTCACTGGGCTCGGGAACAACCTGGCCCTTGGCAAGTACGGTGATACCGGATTCCGTGACCTTATAGCCCCGTGCTTTGTCCAATGCAGGGTCAAGGCCGATAGCAGCACCTGCAGGAACTTTGACGTTCTTATCCAGGATGGCCCGCTTGATCACGGCCCCTTCACCGACATACACCTTGTCCATCAAGACGGAATCCTGCACGCGACTTCCCGAAGCGACGTAGGCGTCATTGGAAAGGACGGAGCCTTCAACGATGCCGCCGGAAATCACAACACCGCTGGCCACGATGGAATCCAGGGCAGTGCCCACCGTGTTGTTGCCGCCGCGGACGAACTTGGCAGGCGGGGAGATGCTCTGCCGGGTGTAGATCGGCCACTCGGAGTTGTACAGGTTAAATACCGGCACGGGAGAGATGAGGTCCATGTGGGCGTCGTAGAACGAATCGATAGTACCTACATCGCGCCAGTAAGTGCGGTCACGATCGGTGGCACCGGGAATGTCGTTCAGGGTGAAGTCGTAAACACCAGCTTCGCCTTGATCGACGAAGTAGGGGATGATGTCGCCGCCCATGTCGTGTTTGGTATCCAGGCGTTCAGCATCCACATGCAATGCTTCCACCAAGGCGTCGGCGTTGAACACGTAGTTGCCCATGGAAGCCAGGAACTGTGAGGGATCCGCTGCGAGTCCGGGGGTGCTGGCAGGTTTCTCCACGAATGCTGCGATCTTTTGGGGATCGTTCTGGTCCACTTCAATGACGCCGAACTGGTTGGCCATGTTCAGTGGTTGGCGTACCGCTGCAACGGTAGCTTTGGCGCCGCTTGCGATGTGCTGCTCCACCATCTGGGAGAAATCCATGCGGTAGACGTGGTCCGCGCCGACCACAACCACGATGTCCGGGGCGTCATCATGGATCAGGTTCAACGATTGGTAGATGGCATTGGCGCTACCGAGGAACCAGCTCTTGCCGACACGCTGCTGTGCCGGGACCGAGGCAACGTACCGGCCCAGTTGCGTGGACATGCGCCACGTTTCGGAGATGTGCCGGTCAAGGCTGTGCGATTTGTACTGCGTCAGTACAACGATTTTCAAATATCCCGAATTAACAAGATTGGACAAGGCAAAGTCGATTAACCGGTAGCCGCCAGCAAACGGAACGGCCGGCTTGGCCCGGTCCGCCGTGAGCGGCATGAGTCGGTTGCCTTCGCCACCGGCCAATACGATTGCCAAAACTTTCTTCAACGCCATGGTCACTGCTCCCCGTACGTCTTCGTATCCCCCAAAAGTCCGATTTTCCGGACCCTTTCACACTAGAACACATACGCCGGAACGACTACGTTGGTTAGCGTGCGAATAGACATTGTGACTAAAGAATTCCCTCCGGAAATTTATGGCGGTGCCGGTGTCCACGTTGCCGAGCTCAGCCGGGTGCTGGCGAAGCACGTCGACCTCCGCGTCAGGGCCTTCGGTGCGCCCCGCGACGCGGACTATCACGGGGCGACCGTGTCCTCGTACGCCACCCCGGAAGACCTCGGCGAGGCCAACGCCGCGGTGCAGACGCTCGGCGTCGATCTCAGGATCGTTCCGGACATTGCGGGAGCGGACCTGGTCCACTCGCACACCTGGTACGCCAACATGGCCGGACACCTCGCTTCACTGCTTCACGGTATTCCCCACGTGCTCAGCGCTCACAGCCTGGAGCCGCTGAGGCCGTGGAAAGCCGAGCAGCTGGGCGGCGGCTACGCTTTGTCCTCCTGGGTGGAGAAGACGGCCTACGAAGCGGCCGCAGCCATCATCGCCGTCTCCGACGGCATGCGCCAGGACATTCTCCGGAGCTACCCCAACGTTGATCCGGACAAGGTCAAGGTGGTCCATAACGGCATCGATGTCTCTCTGTGGGAGCGCGATGAGCAAGACGACGCCATCAAGGCGTTGGGCATTGATCCCGCAAAGCCCAGCGTTGTGTTCGTCGGCCGCAACACCCGCCAGAAGGGGGTTCCGTACCTGCTTCGCGCGGCTTCGAGCCTTCCGGAGGATGTCCAGCTGGTGCTGTGCCTCGGGGCCGCCGACACCCCCGAACTGGCTGCGGAGACCGCACGTCTCATTGAAGAGTTGCAGAGCAAGCGTGAGGGCGTGGTCCTGATCGAGAGGATGCTTCCTCGCAGGGAGCTCATCCAGGTCCTCAGCCATGCCACCGCCTTCGCCTGCCCCTCCATTTACGAACCCCTGGGCATCGTGAACCTTGAGGCCATGGCGTGCGGCGCGGCCGTAGTAGCCAGCGCCACCGGCGGCATTCCCGAAGTGGTCCAACACGGTGAAACCGGCCTGCTGGTCCCCTTGGAGCAGGTCACCGATGGCACCGGCACTCCGCTGGATCCGGAAAAATTCGTGAGTGATTTTGCCGCTGCCTTGAACGAGGTCGTTTCGGACCCCGCCCGGGCCCGGGAAATGGGCAGCGCCGGGCGCCGCCGTGCAGAGGAGCACTTCTCCTGGGAATCCATCACGGAAACAACTCTTGAGGTGTACCGCTCAGTGCTGCGGTGACAAAAGTACGGTGACAAAAGTACGACGGCGCCGCCCCCTTTGGTGGGGACGGCGCGTCGCGCTTTAAGTCCTCGGAATTCGGAGAATTCCCTGACTGTTCACCAAACAGTACAGAAGTACTGTTAGTGGGCCTGTGCCGCTTTCAGTGCCAGCAGGGCTTTCTCGTCGGCGGGGGCACTGCCGCTCGCACGCTGCTCGCGGAAGTATTGGCGTGCCTCGTCCTGGCGCTCCGCTTCGGCTCCCGTGGCGATCCGTGCACGGAGGTGCTCAGGGCCGTACCCAAAGGCGTCGACCAAGTCCACTGCATGCGGACGGATCTTAACCAACAGGCGGTTGATGTAGGTACCTACGGTACGGCCACGCTGCATGGATAGCCGGCCGTTCATGAGGTACCAGGACAGGTGCTTCTCAATGAGGGACAGTCCAAAGAGGTCGCGCAGCCAGGTCAGCACGCGTTTGGTTCTTTCATCGGGGGCCTGGGCAAGGGCTTCGGTGAAGGCCTCCCACTGGAGCAGTTCCGCGTGCGCCTGGGCTGCTTCGATCAGTTCGTGCTGGTGCTGGTTGAAGAGTGCTGCAGCCTGGTGTTGGGGGAGCTTGTTGGCACCCTTCAACGCCGCGCCGACCTCGGCAACCATCGACTGGACACGGTCCGCGAGCAGGGTCCGCTGGCCTTCCTCGTCCCGCAACGCCAAGGCAGCCTTCTGCACCGAACCGTTGTCCGCCACGAACTGCGCAACCTGCCGCAATCCCGTCCGGTGCAAGGCCACACCGGCGGCCTGGTCCACGACGTAGCGGGCCAGCACGCCAAAGTCGGCGCTGCGGAATTCCTTGGCGTAATCGGCCAGGAGCCGCTTGGCCACCAATTGCAGCAGGACCGTGTTGTCGCCTTCGAACGTCACGTAGACATCAAGGTCCGCACGGAGGGATGCGAAGCGGTTCTCGATCAGGAAGCCTGCGCCACCGCATGCTTCGCGGCACTCCTGCAGGGTGTCCAGGGCGTGCCAAGTGCTCAGGGGTTTGAGGGCTGCGGCCAGCGTTTCCAGGTCCTGGCGGTCGGCGTCGGTATCGTGGGCGCCGGAGAACACGTCATCGAACTTCTGGAGCAACTGTTCATGGGCGAAGCTGGCCGCGTACGTGGTGGCCAGCCGCGTGAAAAGCCGGCGTTGGTGCCGCTGATAGTCCAAAAGCACCTCTTCATCCGTGGCGGAAGAAGCATTGAACTGTCGGCGCTCGGTGGCGTATTGGATAGCTGTCTTGAGGGCTACTTTGCTTGCGGCTACGGCAGCGCCATCCAAGGACACGCGCCCCTGGACCAGGGTGCCCAGCATGGTGAAGAAGCGGCGGCCTGGACTTGCGATGGTGGAGGTGTAGGTGCCGTCGGCAGTGACGTCGCCGTAGCGGTTCAAGAGGTTGGCGCGGGGGATCCGGACATCGGTGAAGTGGAGTCGGCCGTTGTCGATACCGTTCAAACCGCCCTTGATACCGTCGTCTTCTCCGCCGATGCCCGGGAGAAATTCCTTGGTAACCGGATCACGCAGTT
Organism: Paenarthrobacter sp. NPDC057981; assembly: GCF_042886835.1. Taxonomy (NCBI): domain Bacteria; kingdom Bacillati; phylum Actinomycetota; class Actinomycetes; order Micrococcales; family Micrococcaceae; genus Paenarthrobacter; species Paenarthrobacter sp. NPDC057981. The sequence goes on along the minus strand of NZ_JBHVQI010000004.1, from coordinate 186,420 downwards.
CCACGTAGAAGGCATGGACGCCGTGGTTGACGTTTTGCGTGATCAGCTGGGCGAACACCACGGCAGCCAAGCCATCGTTGGCCGCATTGCCGATGTAGTCCTTCCACGCGGCTCGGAAAGGAGTGTTGATGATGAATTCCTGGCTGCCGGGATCATAGGTGGCGGTGGTGGCGATGCTTGCGACATCGGAACCGTGGCCGGTCTCCGTCATGGCGAAGCAGCCGGGAATGTCCAGGCTCATGATGCCGGGAAGCCACTTGTCGTGGTGTTCAGCAGTCCCGAGGTGCATGACGGCGGAGCCGAACAGTCCCCACTGCACGCCGGCCTTGATCTGGAGGGAGGGGTCTGCCGTGACCAGTTCCTCGAAGCCGGCAATATTTCCGCCGTGGTCATCGGATCCACCCAGACGTTTCGGGAAGGCACGGTGGACCGCGTTGTTGTCCACCAGGAACTTCAGCTGTTCGAACACGCGTGCACGGTGCCCGGTATGCTGGAGTCCCTCAATCTTCTGAACGGCGGGGTTGCCGGCCACCTCTCGCGCCTGGTGCCTGATATCTGCCCATTTGCCGAGGAGCTGCTCACCCAGAGCAGCGACGTCGACTTTCGGTTCGGGGGCAGTGGCGGCGTCCTCGCGGCCTGCCGGCTTGTTGGCCGATGAGTCCCGGTCCACTACTTCAGTCATGTTGATTCCTTCTTTGGTTCCGATAACTGATGAGTCGTTTGCTGCTGTCATGTGGTGGCCTTCAGCTGCGGGGCGATGCCCAGGCACAACCAGTCGGTGATTTGTCCGGCCATCGCCGCCTGGTCCGGCTTCCCAGCGCCCTCGGGGCTTCCCAGCCACATCTCGCCCGCGTTTCTTACTAAGCCGATGGCCGCGGTTGGCCAGTAAACGATCACCGCTTCCTTTTCGCCGCCGAGATGTTCACGCATGGGCGTGGCGATCATCTCCGTGATCTGCTCGAAAAAGTTGCCCAATGCCCCGGACGCTGCAATGGCATCCTGAGCGGAGGCCTCGCCCGGCGTAAGCCTTGTGATGAATGCGTAGACGTTAGGGCTCGACTCGGCCATTTGCAGGTAGGCAGACACCATCGCAAACAGCCCTTCGCGGGGCGTCTGCGCCAATTGTGCAGCTTCCCTCATCCGGCGCTGCATTTGCCCCAGGACAACTTCGCCCATTGCCTGCTGGAGGCCGGCCTTATCGCCGAAATAGCGGTAGAAGACCGACTTGGAGGTACCGGCGGCGCCCGCGATGTCCTCCATGGAGGCGTCACTTCCAAGTCTATGGACTGCTTTCCGTGCGGCCTTGATCAGCTCGCGGCGCCGTTCCTCACGATGGGACTGCCAGCGGGAGGCCCGGCCGTCAATGGCTTCGGAGGCCTCGCCTTGGGGAGCCTCTGCGGCAATGGGGAATTCCTGATGGCGGCTGTTCACGATACCCAGCGTATCAGGTACGCTGGGTATCAGTAACTGGCATTGATCGAAGGAGACAAGCATGGCTGCAGGAGACGCGACCACGGGCGTGAACCCGGAGCGCACCACCACACCCCAGAAAACGCGGCGCGCCTTCATTGTGGGCGGCAACCGCATTCCCTTCGCCCGGACCGGCGGAGCCTACGTGAAGTCATCCAACCAGGACATGCTCACGGCAGCACTGGAGGGGTTGATCGCCAGGTTCGGGCTGCAGGACGAACGCATCGGCGAAGTGGCTGCTGGAGCAGTCCTCAAGCATTCGAGGGATTTCAACCTCACCCGCGAAGCAGTTCTGGGTTCTGCCCTGTCACCCGAGACACCCGCCTACGATCTCCAGCAAGCCTGCGCAACCGGCTTGGAGACCGTGATCGGCCTGTCGAACAAGATCAAGCTGGGCCAAATAGAGTCCGCGATTGCCGGTGGCGTGGATTCGGCATCTGATGCGCCCATCGCCGTCAGCGAGGGACTCAGGGAGATCCTGCTCGACCTCAACCGAGCCAAGACTCCGGTGCAGAAGCTGAAGATCATCGGCCGCATCCGGCCAAAGGACCTGGCCCCGGATGCCCCCAACACCGGCGAGCCGAGGACAGGCCTGTCGATGGGTGAACACCAGGCCCTCACCACCGCCCAGTGGAACATCAGCCGCGAGGCCCAGGACGAGCTTGCGTTCAACAGCCACCGCAACCTTGCCGCCGCGTATGAGCGTGGGTTCTTCGATGACCTCCTCACCCCATACCGCGGTCTCAGCCGCGACTCCAACCTTCGCCCCGATACAACGTTGGACAAGCTCGCAACGCTGAAACCTGTCTTTGGCAAAAACCTTGGGTCCGAGGCCACAATGACCGCAGGCAACTCCACGCCCCTGACCGATGGTGCTTCGACGGTTCTGCTGGCAACGGAAGAATGGGCGGACGAGCACAAACTGCCCAAACTCGCCTCTGTCCTGGACGGCGAAGCGGCGGCGGTCGATTTTGTCCACGGCAAGGACGGCCTGCTGATGGCTCCCGTCTTCGCTGTTCCCCGGCTGCTGGCGCGCCACGGCCTGACCTTCGAAGATATAGACTTCTTCGAAATCCACGAGGCCTTCGCCGGGACTGTCTTGAGCACGCTGGCAGCCTGGGAAGACGAAGAATTCGGCCGCAACCGCCTCGGGCTTGATGGCGCGCTGGGCAAAGTCGACCGGGCAAAGCTGAATGTCAATGGCTCATCGCTGGCCGCAGGACACCCCTTTGCAGCGACGGGCGGGCGGATCGTTGCTTCCCTTGCGAAGATGCTCCATGAAAAAGGAACTGTTGACGGGCGCCCGGCACGCGGCCTGATTTCGGTTTGCGCTGCAGGTGGCCAGGGTGTAGTCGCGCTTCTGGAAGCAGCATAGGGGGAACTCAATGACAGACAAGTACACACAGCTCGTCAGCCACGGCTTGGTCAGGAATGTTGCGAAGAAGCTGGGCTTGCCTCAGCCCGTGGAGCTGCGCCGGTACAAGCCGGGCGCACCGCTGGTGACGGGACCGGTCCTGGTCAGCGGTGACAGCGCAGGAAGCGACGACGTCGCCACAACCCTTCTTGGCTGGGGACTGGATGTTCGAAGGAATGCACTCCCCAAGGAAAAGCTGGGCGCCATCATCCTGGTGCTGGACGCCGTGCAGCACCCGGAGGACCTTGCGAAGACTGTGCTGGCGGCCGCAGCTTCCCTCCGTGACCTCGCACCGAATGCCCGGGTGGTCACCATGTCCCGGACGCCGCGGTCCGCACCGACTCCTGCCTCGGCGGCTGCCCGCCAAGGCATCGATGGACTCCTGCGTTCTTTGGCCAAGGAACTGCGGGCGGGAGCGACAGCCAACGGAATACTCCTTGACGAGGACCTCGCCACCACGAGCCCGTCGGCACTGGGCGCCTTGCGCTTCTTCCTTTCGGGCCGCTCGGCCTACGTGGACGGACAGTTCCTGATCGTCTCCTCGGCGTCGGGAGTACTGCCTACGGACTCCGACAAACCCTTGGCAGGCAAGGTCGCGGTTGTTACGGGGGCCGCCCGGGGGATCGGTGCGGCCATTGCGCGCACTCTGCACCGCGACGGCGCAACAGTGGTCCTGGTCGACATTCCGGCCGCAGGAGAGCACCTGGCAGCCGTGGCCAACGAGGTCATGGGCACCACGCTGCAGCTGGACATCAGCCGGGCCGATGCCGGGCACCGGATCGTCGAACACGCCGTCGAACGCCACGGTCGCCTGGATATCGTGGTCCACAACGCCGGCATTACCAGGGACAGGCTCCTTGCCAATATGGACGAGGGCAGATGGCAGTCCGTCATCGCGGTCAATATCGCCGCCCAACTGCGGATCAACGAGGCCCTCCTGGCATCAGAGCACTTCAGGACGTCTCCGCGCATCGTGTCGGTGGCGTCCACCAGTGGCATCGCCGGCAACAGGGGTCAAACCAATTACGGAGCATCCAAGGGTGGCGTGATCGGAATGGTCAGATCCACTGCGGCTTTACTGGAACCGTACGGGGGAACCATCAACGCAGTCGCCCCCGGCTTCATAGAAACAGAGATGACAGCGAAGATGCCGTTTGCCATCAGGGAAGCTGCCCGGAGGCTGAACTCCTTGAAGCAAGGTGGTCAGCCGCAGGACGTGGCCGAAGCCATCGCCTTCCTCGCCAGTGATGCCGCCGGTGGCATCTCCGGAGAAGTGCTCCGGGTGTGTGGGCAACAGCTGGTGGGAGCATGAACACTCCGCAACCAGTAGTTCTCGGGGAGCTTCCCTCGCTCTCACGGCTCTACGTCAACGCAGCAACGACGGCGGCACGTCGCCGCGTCCTTGGCACTGCCACGGACGGCACCCGGCTGCCTGCGGTCAGCCATGAAGTGCATGGTGTCAGGGCCGACGTCGAAAACCTCACCGCCTACCAGCACTTGGTGGGGGAGACGGCAAGCGATACCCTCCCTGCAGGCTACGTCCATGCACTGGCCTTTCCCGTGGCCATGAGCGTGATGAACCGGGACGACTTTCCCTTGCCGCTCCTGGGCATGATCCACCTCAGGAACCATGTGGAGCAACGCGCTGCCATCCACTTCAGCGAAGCCGTGGACATCCGGTCGTGGGCAGAGAACATGACCGGTCATCGTGCGGGAACCCAACTGGACGTGGTGGCGGAAGTCCGTTTACATGGCGGCGGCGACCTGCTCTGGCGCGGGGTGTCAACCTACCTCGCAAAAGGTGTGTTCCTCCCGGGGATCGATAAGTCGGGGGTGCATTCAGCATCCACGCCGGGGGATTTTTCGGCACCGGATCCCACTGCCCTGTGGCAGCTCGGCCTGGAGACCGGGCGCTCCTACGCGGCGGTCTCGGGTGATTTTAATCCCATCCACCTGAGCGTGCTCTCAGCCAAAGCGCTGGGGATGCGAGGCTCCATTGCCCATGGTATGTACCTGGCATCCCGGGCCCTTGCCGACGTTGGAGCGGTCAAGTCGGAGGCCTTCACCTGGGATGTGGCGTTCGAAGCACCCGTCTTCCTCCCGGCGAAAGTTGCCCTGGACATCGCCACCGTGCAGTCCGCCACAGGAACATGGGAACGCTCCGATTACGTGGCCTGGAACCCGCGCAGCGGAAGGCGCCATTTTTTCGGGGCGGTGTCAGCACTGCCGTAATGCACGCCCAGGGATACCAAACAAGCGACGTCCACCAACGGTGGGCGTCGCTTCGTATCAACAAACAAGGCCCGGAATCCGTGGATTCCAGGCCTTGGTTTTGTGCGCGGAGGGGGACTTGAACCCCCACCCCCTTTCGAGGACTAGCACCTCAAGCTAGCGCGTCTGCCATTCCGCCACCCGCGCAGGTGGTGTTCGATCGGACACTTGAGTACCTTTCGGGACTTCATATTCCGCCGAAGCAGCGAGAAAAACTCTAACACGGTTTCAGGTGCCTGAAAAATCGAGGACAGCCATCGGGCATCGACGTGTCCCCGGAAGACGTGCACGCCTTGGATTCCTGACCCGCGGCCCGGCTGATGAGTAGGCTGAAGGTACACGGGACGGGCTGCGGGCTAGGCCGCGCGCGTCGCCGGAACCTGCAGCCCAGCCACGCAAGGAGAGTTTCCATGTCTGCCATCCGCCCTGAAGACGAAGTTGTCAGGATCTGCCAGGAGCTCATCCGGATAGATTCCTCAAACTTTGGAGACGACACCGGGCCCGGCGAACGTGCAGCCGCGGAGTACACTGCCGGCCTGATCACCGAAGTCGGTCTTGAGGCAGAGATCTTCGAGTCCGCCCCGGGCCGGGCCAACGTCGTGACCCGGCTGGCAGGAGAAGACCCGGGCGCTGACGCACTGGTGGTGCACGGACACCTGGACGTCGTACCAGCGCTGAAGGACCAGTGGAGCGTTGATCCGTTCAGCGGCGAACTCAAGGACGGGCTTGTGTGGGGTCGTGGCGCCGTTGACATGAAGGACATGGACGCGATGATCCTCTCCGTCATGCGCGACTTCGCCAGGACGGGACGCAAACCCAAGCGCGACATCATTTTTGCGTTTTTTGCCGACGAAGAGGCCGGTGGCACGTACGGCGCCAGGTATGCCGTTGAACATCGCCGCGAACTCTTCGACGGCGCTACGGAAGCCATCTCCGAGGTGGGCGGCTTCTCCGCCACCATCGGCGGCCAACGGACCTATCTGCTCCAGACGGCCGAAAAAGGCCTGTCCTGGTTGCGGTTGGTGGCACACGGCCGGGCCGGACATGGCTCCCAGATCAATACCGACAACGCTGTTACCCGGCTGGCGGCAGCAGTGACCCGCATCGGCGAATACAAGTGGCCCGTGGAGCTGACGCCCACCACTCGGCAGTTCCTGGACGGCGTCACTGAACTGACCGGCGTCGAATTCGATGCCGACAATCCGGACATCCTCCTCAAGGAGCTGGGGACGGTGGCCCGATTCGTTGGTGCCACCTTGCAGAACACGTCCAATCCCACGTTGCTGCGCTCGGGCTACAAGCACAACGTCATCCCGGAATCCGCCGAAGCTTTCGTGGACTGCCGGACCCTGCCGGGCCAGCAGGAGCTGGTGTTCGAGACCATCAAGCAACTGGCCGGTGACGGAATCGACATCAGCTACGTCAACAAGGATGTATCCCTCGAAGTGCCCTTCGCAGGCAACCTGGTGGATTCGATGATCGATGCCCTCCACTCGGAGGATCCCGGAGCCAAGGTCCTGCCCTACACGCTCTCAGGCGGCACGGACAACAAGTCCCTGAGCAAGATCGGCATTACGGGGTACGGCTTCGCGCCGCTCATGCTGCCCGAGGAACTCGACTTCACCGGAATGTTCCACGGCGTCGACGAGCGTGTGCCCGCGGAATCCCTGCAGTTTGGCGCCCGTGTGCTCAACACGCTGCTGACCAACTACTAAGCGGCAAGCGATCCAAGGAGGCCCCTTCATGACCGTCGAAGAAATCCTGCCCGACGCCCTTTTGGAACGCCTGCGCGGCCGGGCTGCCGGGTACGACCAGAACAACGAGTTCTTCCATGAAGACCTGGAAGAACTGGCAGCTGCCGGATACCTCACCTTGTTCGTCCCGGAGCACGACGGCGGAAAGGGACTCGGTCTCGAAGCGGTAGCTGCGTTGCAGCAAAGACTCGCCACGGCTGCCCCGGCCACCGCTTTGGCGGTCAACATGCACTTGGTGTGGACCGGCGTCGCCCGTGTCATGGCGGCCCGGGGCGACAACTCACTGGACTTCGTCCTCAAGGAAGCTGGGAAGGGTGAGATTTTCGCGTTCGGCATTTCCGAGGCCGGCAACGATTCCATGCTGTTCGATTCCGGCACAGTCGCGGAGGCGCTGCCAGATGGTGGTTACCGCTTCACAGGCCGGAAGATCTTCACCAGCCTTTCGCGCGGATGGACACGCTTGGGTACGTTCGGCAAGGACCCGGACGCGAGGGATGGCCAAGGGGAGCTTGTCTTCGGCTTCCTTCACCGCGATGAACCCGGACACGAGACCTTGAGTGACTGGGACACGCTGGGGATGCGTGCCAGTGCTTCGAACACCACGTTGCTGCATGGAGCCGTCATTCCTCCGGAGCGGATCTTCCGGAAGCTTCCTGTGGGACCCAACCGGGACCTGCTGATCTTCTCCATTTTCGCGTGCTTCGAAACGCTGTTGGCGGCCGTATACACGGGCGTTGCGGAGAGGGCCTTCACGTTGGCCGTGGACAACGTGAAGCGTCGCGTCTCAGCAAAGTACGGGGGACGAAGCTACGCCCAGGACCCGGACATCAGGTGGAAAGTGGCTGACGCGGCCTTGGCGATGGACGGCATCTACCCACAGATATCGTCAGTGGCCCGCGACGTCGATAACCTCGTGGACCATGGAGCCCAGTGGTTCCCAAAACTTGTGGGAATCAAATCCCGGGCCACGGAGAACGCCCGTCACGTCGTGGATCTGGCCATCCGGGTGACCGGGGGATCGAGCTACTTCCGCGGCTCGGAGATGGAGCGCTTGTACAGGGACGTCCTGGCTGGCATTTTCCATCCGTCCAACGACGAATCAGCCCACAACACTGTTGCCAGCGCCTGGCTGGGACCCCTCGAGAACTAGCTGTCGGGTTCTTAGACAGTTCGCTGCACGGAGTACACCTTGCGGCGCAACCAGAAACGACGTCCACCGCCCATGTAGAGCACGCTTCGTTCGAGTTCCCACTTGCCGTACTCCGAATGTTCGGCCAGCCGTTGCCTGGCGTCAGGGAGCGAATCGTCAGGTCCGACTGTCAATACGAGGTATTCGTACTGACGGGCGTAGTCTCTTTGGCGCTCCACGGAGCTGCCGGGAAATTGTTCTCTCATCCCTCTCCATTTTCGTCTTTTTCCGGCTAACGTGAAGTCATGAGCATCGATCCGCGTGTCGCGCTTCAATCATTGACCGCCGCCCTGGAAGAACACCTGGCCGCCGCATCGGCACGACGCGGTGAGGGTGATCCTACCGTCGAAGCCGCTTTCTTCGCCGTCGCTGACGCCTTCGAAGTGTACGAAGACGCACTCTACGAGTCATTCTCCGAGGTCACACCCCTCCAGGTCTTCGACGACGAGGACGAAGACGACGACGAAGCGCTCGAGAGCGTGGACGACTGAACTGAACAGTCCTTGAACTGAACTGTCGTTGAACTGAACATCCTTTCAACCGGCCGCCATCCGGCGGCCGGTTTTTTGTGCCCTTCCGCGCCAGGTTTGTCCCTATGCACACCAGGATTTACGGGCTTTTGGCTGTCCGGCGAGCGCACTGAAACACGTAGTGCCCTCGCCGCCAGCTAGGTACTCGCACGTAGCACCCATGGGTAAGGCTGCGCAAATTTGAGTACCGACTACTGGTGCGCCCCTTTGCGGCCAAAGCTTCACTGATATGTAGGCAATGGACGGTCTGCGAAGAAGGCTGACAAGGTGAAAGTTCCAGTCGTGCGTTTAGGCAAGGCGGCAGCACCCAAGGGTGCAGGTCATGCCGCCGTGGGGTCGACTTTCCCAGCGGAGCAGCTCATTGCCCACGTCAATCCGCCGTTGTCTCCCTGGATTGACAAGTCCGTTGCTGCACAGCGGACTGAAAAGGCGGGACTGGCGGCGCCCAGGCCGGATGTCACCCTGGACCTCGTGCCGCCAGTCACCCACCGCCGCTCACGCGTCAAGGCTCCGCACCGGAACCAGCAGGGCTGGACACATGTCCTCATTACCTGCCTGCGCGTTGCCGATACTCTTTTGGTTTCCGTCGCCGTTTCAGCCGGCTATGCGCTCAACACCGGGGGGCTGCCATTCGCCGCCGGGCCCCCCGGTGTGCGGCAGCTGTCCCTGTTGATGATCCTCGGGATAATCTGGCTCGCTGCCTTGGAGGTCTACCGGACCCGGGATCCGAAAGTGCTTGGTGTGGGTCCCGAGGAATACAAGCGGGTCCTGTCGGCCAGCTTCCGGGTGTTCGGTTTCCTGGCGATCGTCGCCGTCGTATTCCGGGTGGAGTCCGTCAGCTCCTACGTCCTGGTTTCCCTGCCGCTGGGCATCGTGGCCTTGACCGGCAGCCGATGGAGTTTCCGCAGGTGGCTGACCCATGAAAAGTCACGGGGACGGTGCCTGTCCCGCGCCATCGTCGTGGGGGAGCCGCAGGATGTCCGCTATGTAATCAAACAGATTAACCGCAAGTCCGGAGCGCCCTACGACATCCTCGGTGCTTGCCTCCCTGGCGCGAGGAAGGGTGCCGTGCTGGTCGTCGACCAGGTCCGCGTCCCGGTTTTGTCATCCCTGTACGGTATAGCGCACACCGTCCGCCAGACCGGGGCAAATTCAGTCATCGTCGCAGGACCTGTACCCGGCGGAAACCAGTTCATCCAGGAACTCGGATGGCGCTTGGAGGAAGACGCCGCCGAACTGGTCCTGGCAGCCACACTGACCAACGTGGCCGGCCCGCGGATCCACTGGCGGCCAGTGGAAGGCCTGCCACTGATGCACGTGGACATCCCGCACTACTCCGGGGGCAAACACACCCTCAAGCGGCTCATGGATATAGCCGTCTCGGCCCTGGCTCTGATTCTCCTTTCGCCGGTCTTGTTGCTGCTGGCCCTGATCATCAGCACTGACAGTCCGGGACCGGTCCTTTTCCGACAGGAACGCATCGGTAAGCAAGGCACAACATTCCGGATGCTGAAATTCAGGTCCATGGTGGTTGACGCGGAAGCCCGCTTGAACGAGCTCGGCAACCAGGATGAAGGAGCTGGCGTCCTCTTCAAGATCCGCAGCGACCCCCGTGTCACCACGTGCGGCCGATGGATGCGCAAGTACTCACTGGACGAACTGCCGCAGTTCTGGAACGTCTTGGTGGGAAACATGAGTTTGGTGGGTCCACGCCCACCGTTGGCGCGCGAGGTGAATGGCTACGAACGCCATACGCACCGACGGCTCCTGATCAAGCCCGGTATCACCGGACTCTGGCAAATCAATGGACGGTCCGATCTTCCGTGGGATGAAGCGGTCCGGCTCGATCTCTACTACGTGGAGAACTGGTCCATCGCAGGGGACGTGATGATCATGTGGCGCACCTTCCGGGCCATGATCCGGCCCTCGGGAGCCTATTAGTCACGGCAAGTAAGGCCAGGTAACAACAATCCTCCTACCAACACAGAATCCGAGTGGGAAATGAGCATACGAACTGTTCCATCAGGACACCTCAACGGCAACGGCCTGCGGCCCAGGCTGCGCATAGCAGTGGTCGGCGCCGGCTATTGGGGCCCCAACCTCGCACGGAACCTAAAAGCCAGCCCGGACTGGGACCTGGTGGCCATTTGCGACCTCGATGTCGAGCGCGGGATGAAGCTTGCGGAATCGGTGGGCGGGGTGGCCGTCGTCGAGTCCTTGGACGAACTGCTGGACACCTACAACCTGGACGCCGTCGCCGTCGCGACTCCGGCGCATACGCATCACGGCGTGGTGATGACCGCCTTGCGCGCCGGCAAGCACGTCCTGGTGGAGAAGCCGCTGGCCGACAGCCGCGCCAAGGGACTGGAGATGGTGGAAGAAGCCAACGCCAGGGGACTGGTGTTGATGGCCGACCACACGTACTGCTTCACCCCGGCCGTGCTCAAGATCCAGGAACTGGTGGCCAGCGGGGCACTGGGCGACATCCTGTATGTCGACTCGGTCCGTATCAATCTCGGACTCGTCCAACCGGACGTCAACGTGTTCTGGGACTTGGCGCCGCATGACCTTTCCATCCTTGACTTCGTCTTGCCGGGCGGTTTGCACCCCACGGAAATCTCCGCTCACGGCGCTGATCCGCTTGGGACCGGACGGGACTGCGTGGGACATCTGACCTTCGGCCTGCCCAACGACGCCATGGTCCACATCCATGTGAACTGGCTCAGCCCCACCAAAATCAGGCAAATGATCATAGGAGGGTCAAAGCGGACCCTTGTCTGGGACGACCTGAATCCCCAGCAACGGCTGAGCGTTTACGACCGCGGGGTAAGCCTTGAACAGCAACCACGATCCGCCGCCGACAAGAAGGCCACTGCCATCTCCTACCGTCTCGGCGACACGTGGTCACCGGCGCTCCAGGAACGTGAACCGCTTGGACAGGTTGTTGCCGAGCTCGCTACTTCCATTCGGAACCACACCAGGCCACGGACCAGCGGCGAATCGGGACTGAGGGTCCTGTCGGTCCTGGAGGCCGTGACCAAAAGCCTCGGCACCGATGGAAGGTCCACCATCGTGGCCGGTAATGAGACCAATCTCCAGGTTGCGCGATGAAAGAGCTCCTGGGTGCCGACATCCTGGTCACCGGAGGGGCCGGAACCATCGGTTCCACCTTGGTGGACCAACTGCTCGACGCCGGCGTGGCCCACATTGACGTGTTGGACAACCTCGTGCGTGGCAGGCGTGCCAATCTCGACGATGCACTTGCCAGCGAACGCGTCCAGCTCGTCGAAGGGGACCTGCGGGACCGGGACCTCGTCAACGACCTCACCCGAGGCAAGGATCTCGTGTTCCATCAGGCCGCCATCCGCATCACCCAATGCGCCGAGGAACCACGGCTGGCCCTCGAAGTCCTGGTGGACGGCACCTTCAACGTGTACGAAGCAGCCGTGGACCACAAAATAAGCAAACTCATCTCCGCATCAAGCGCCTCCGTCTACGGGATGGCCGAGCACTTTCCCACGAAGGAAAGCCACCACCATCACAACAACGACACCTTCTACGGAGCGGCAAAGTCCTTCAACGAGGGGATGGCCAGGAGCTTCCGTGCGATGTCAGGCCTGGACTACGTCCTGCTGCGCTACTTCAACGTCTACGGACCCCGCATGGATGTTCACGGCCTCTACACCGAGGTCCTGGTGCGCTGGATGGAACGCATCGACGACGAGCTGCCGCCCATGATCTTCGGCAGTGGCCAGCAAACCATGGACTTCGTCCACACCCACGATGTGGCCAGGGCCAATGTCCTGGCTGCAGTCAGCGATGTCCGCGAAGGCGTCTACAACGTGGCCAGCGGTACCGAGACCAGCCTGGCAGAGCTGGCACAGACACTGCTCCGGGTCATGGCATCCACCTTGCACCTGGAACACGGCCCGGAACGTGCCGTCAACGGGGTGGTCCGGCGGCTGGCGGACACCACGGCTGCCAGGGAGGACCTTGGATTCGAAGCAGCTATTGGACTCGAGGACGGGCTGCGGACCCTGGTTTCATGGTGGCGGCCGCTTCGCGCGGAAATTGCAGCTTCACGGCTGGTAGCCCGCCCCGACGTTCCGTCAGTAGGTGCACGATGACCATTTCGGAGACGCGCATGGCACGCATCGACGTCATGAAGCCATGGCTGGGCGAAGAGGAAGCCCAAGCCGTAGCCGAAGTGATCGCCTCCGGCTGGGTAGCCCAGGGACCCAAGGTGCGCCAGTTCGAGGACGCCTTCGCTGCAGAGCAAACGGCCGGCTACGCTGTCGCCACGTCCAGTTGCACCTCGGCACTGCACCTGGCGCTCGCCGTCGCAGGCATCGGACCAGGTGATGATGTAGTGGTCCCGTCGTTTTCCTTCATTGCCACCGCCAACGCGGCCCGCTACGTAGGCGCACGACCGGTGTTCGCCGACGTCGACCATCAGAGCGGGTGTGTGACCGCAGAGACTGTGGAAAGGGCACTCACGCCGGACACCAAGGCAGTCATCGCCGTGGACCAAGGCGGTGTACCGGTCGACCTCGACCCCATCCGCGCACTGTGCGACCCGCGCGGGATCATGGTGGTCGAAGATGCCGCGTGTGCCATCGGCTCCCGCTACCATGGCCGCCCGGCAGGTGTTGGGGCAGAACTCGCGGCCTGGTCCTTCCATCCACGCAAGATCCTCACCACCGGAGAGGGCGGGATGCTGTCCACTCCCCGGCAGGACTTCGCGGACAGGGCAAGGCGCCTGAGGGAACATGCCATGAGCGTTTCTGCCGCGGACCGCCACGCCAGCATCCTCGCACCGGCGGAGGAGTACCTCGAAATCGGGTTCAACTACCGCATGACCGACCTTCAGGCCGCCGTCGGCCTTGTCCAACTGGGCCGCCTCGGGGCGGCAATCCAGAGGCGCCGCGAGCTGGCCGCCAACTACGCCACCGCATTTGCCGGCGTCGATGGCCTCCGCCTGGTCAGCGACCCCGACTATGGCATCAGCAACTTCCAATCGTGCTGGCTGGAAACCGGCACCACATTTCCGTTGAGCAGGGACGAGTTGATGACCCATCTGGCCCACGACGGTATCTCTGCACGGCGGGGGATCATGGCCGCTCACCGCCAGCCCGCCTATGCCGGGAGGGATACTGGTAGTGCGTCGCTGGAGGTCACCAATTGGCTGACCGACCATACGCTCATCCTGCCCCTGTACCACCAACTTGAACTCCACGACCAGGTCCGTGTCATCGACTCGGTACTTCGCGCTGCGGGGCGCTTACGATGAGCGAGCTTCTCCTCATCGCCGCCAGTGGTCTCGCCAGGGAAGTGCTGGCCATGGTCCGCAGCAGCGGACCGTTCGACGTCATTGGAATCCTCGACGACGACGAGGACAAGCTCGGGCGGGTGGTGGACGGCGCGCACGTGCTCGGGCCTGTCCGCGACGCCCTGAAATTTCCTCACGCACTGCTTTTGGTGTGCATCGGCACCGGTAGCGGCCGGGAGGGCGTGGTAATGCGGCTGCGAAGCCTCGGACTCGACGACGAACGCTACGCCACCGCCATCGATCCCTCCGTCAACGTTCCGGAAGGGTGCTTGATCGGGCGGGGAAGCATCATCCTGGCCCACGTAAGCATGACCGCCTCAGTGACCATCGGCAACCACGTGGTCGCCATGCCCGGTGTCACCTTCACCCACGACGACGTCATTAGTGATTTCGCCACCTTCGCATCAGGGGTATCCCTGGGTGGGAATGTGCACATTGGCCGGGCGGCCTACATCGGCATGAATGCCAGTGTCCGCGAGCGCCGTACCATCGGGGCCAAAGCCACTATTGGCATGGGCGCTGCCGTCCTGAACGATGTGCCGGAGGACGAGACCTGGGCCGGTGTTCCTGCCCGCGTGATCAGGCGGGGCAATACTCCGGCGCTGGAGGGGGCACAGTGACACTTCGGAGCGCGGTTACCCCCCGACGGCAAGCAACACCCACCCGGGCGTTCGTGATCAGCGTGGTCAATGCCTTCGTCACCAAGTTGGGCACGATCGGCATCGGCATCGCATTGGCACGCCTGCTGGGTCCTCAGGAATTCGGTACCTACGCAGTGGCGTTCATTGCGCTTGTCGCCGTCCTCAGCTTCAACGAGTTGGGGGTCAGCCTTGCGATCGTCCGCTGGCCAGGAGACCCGAAGGAAATCGCCGCAACCGTCACCACCATCTCCGTCGTCTGCAGCGTCCTCCTGTTCGGCATCTCGTATGCGGTTGCGCCCGTTTTCACGGCCGCCATGGGAAACGAAGCAGCTACGGATGTTGTCCGGGCCCTGGCCTTCTGCATTGTGCTCAACGGCCTGGTGGCCACGCCGGCCGCCCTGCTGCAACGAAACTTCCGCCAGGGACAGCGGATGGTCATCGACCAGGTCAACGTCTGGCTGGGGGCAGGAGTCTCCTTGGTTCTGGTCATTGCCGGGATGGGGGCCATGAGCCTGGCCATAGGCCGGGTCCTGGCCAGCCTCATAGCCGGTGTGCTGTTCCTCCTGTACTCACCTCTGCCGTATCGCTTTGGCTTCGCACCTCAGTCCGCGAAACAGCTACTGATGTTTGGTCTCCCCTTGGCCGGGGCCAGCGCCGTGGTCTTTGCGGTTGGATATGTTGACCAGCTCATTGCGGGAAGGCTGTTTGGTCCGGTCGTCCTTGGTTTCTACGTCATGGCCTTCAATATGGCCGGCTGGCCATCGAGTTTGCTGTCGCAGCCCTTGCGCAGTGTGGCACCAGCGACATTTTCCCGCCTGCAGGATCGCCCCGAGGACATGGGCGCCGCATTGCTGGCCATGATCGGCGCGGTGTCCGTTGTGGTGCTGCCCGTGACAGCTGTGATGGTCGGATGTGCCATCCCGCTGGTCACAGTCGTGTACGGGCATGAGTGGGCGCCGGCAGGATTGGCGCTGATGTGGTTAGCGCCCCTCACGGTCTTCCGCATCCTCCATGAGCTCCTGTACGACTATCTCGTCGTTCTTGGCTCATCCCTCTCCATCCTGAACGTGCAGCTTTTTGCTCTGCTCGCCCTCGTTCCTGCGCTGCTGGGCGGCGGCGCGCTCGCAGGGATGACCGGACTCGCCGCTGCACCGACGCTCGTTGCCTTGTTGGTTACGTCTCCTCTTTATCTCAGGGCACTGCGCCGGGCGAAGGTACCTCTCTCGGCTGTGGGAAAGCGGCTGTGGATGCCCTTCGCCTTGGGGGCACTGACGGCAGCGGGCTGTTTCATGGTGTCACGCACCATTGAATCCCCGCTGGCAGCCGTTATGGCGTCCACGGGTCTTGGCATCATGGCGATGGCGCTGATGATGCTCGTTCGCCGGAACGACCTGCGTGAGGTCCGGATCTGGGGCCGCGGGCGTGAAGTAGTTGCGTCATGAGAATCCTCGTCTATCCGCATGACCTCCGCATGGGTGGCAGCCAGCTGAACGCCATCGAACTGGGGGCCAGTGTTAAGCAACTGGGCCATGAAGTCATTCTCTTTGGGCAACCCGGCCCCCTCATGGAGAAGGCCACGGGACTCGGTTTGGAGTTCATCGCAGCACCCGCACCGGGGAAACGTCCGTCCCCCTCTGTCATCAGGGCATTGGTGCGCATTGTCCGCGAGCGCCGGATAGACATCGTGCATGGCTACGAGTGGCCGCCGGCATTGGAGTGCCTGGCAGCGGCCAGGCTGGTGCGTGGCACCACGGCGGCGGCGACAGTCATGTCCATGGCCGTGGCGCCCTTCATCCCCAGATCCATGCCCCTGATGGTGGGCACGGAACAGATCCGGCATGCTGAGTCGTCCTCTGGACGATCCAACGTTCACTTGCTGGAACCGCCGGTGGACCTTCCCGCAAACAGCCTTGACACGGATTTGGACCTTGGTCCGTTCCGGACACGTTGGGGGTTGGATCAACACCACTTCACCGTTGTCTGCGTTTCCCGGCTGGCTCATGAACTCAAGCTTGAGGGCATCCTGTCAGCGATTGACGCGGTCAACCAACTTGCAGGGCACTTTCCGGTGCGCTTGGTAATCACAGGCACGGGACCGGCAGAAGCCACCATAAAGGCCCACGCACTCAGCGTCAACGAAGCACGGGGGGAGGGCACGGTCATCCTCACCGGTGAACTTTCCGACCCCAGGCCGGCTTATGCCGTGGCAGATGTTGTACTGGGCATGGGTGGGTCGGCCCTTCGTGGACTGTCGTTCGGAAAGCCCCTCGTAGTCCAAGGCGAACGGGGCTTTTGGGAACTTCTGACCCCGGATTCCCTGCGGCTCTTTCTGTGGCAGGGGTGGTACGGATCCGGTCCGGGCTCCGCCGGGCCAGGCACCGCTGGGTTGGTGTTCATTCTTGGCAGGCTCGTCGAGGACGAAGCTCTACGGATTGAACTGGGCGCTTACGGCCGGTCGGTGGTCGAAAACAGGTTCAGCCTCGCTGCCGCAGCCCTACGCCAAACGGAGCTTTACCAGCAGTTCATGTCTGACACTCCCGGACTGCGGCCCAACTTATGGGCCGATGCGTCCGCTGCGTTGCGGTACTCCTCGTACGTCGCTCGACGGCGTTACCTCCGGTTGCGCGGTCAACAACCCTCTGAAGATTTCAACGCCCGTCCTGTCGCAGTCCAAGCGACTGTGCCAGGAACATTCGCTGCGAGGGAGGTCTAATGGGACCGACCATGTATATCTCCGGCGGCCGGTGGGATGACTTGCCCGGAACTGATCGCCTCCTGGCGGAATCAATGGCAGTGATGGGATCGGTCATGTGGGTTGACCAGCCTGCGCCCGTCTTCCGTTTCCCCGATGTCCGGAAGCACTTGGTGCCGAGCCTGCTCGGAGTCCCCGAGGTCCTCGCGCCGCAGCTGACACGCCTTCGACTTCCTGCGCCGCCGTTGTTCAGCAGCGGCCCGGGCCGCGCCGTGACCGAAGCCATCGCGCGGCATTGCATCCAGAAGGCGTTACGGACCTCGGACCATCCGCCAGCGGCCATAGTCAACGCCTCACCGGTTATGGGTTTCCCTGCATGGGGCTCCGGTGTGCGTTTGCTTCATCTGACCGACGACTGGTTGGCTGCGGCTGACCTGATTGGGTTCAGTTCCGATTATCTTCGGCGTTCCCTGGAGCGGAACATCGAGGCAGCCGACATCATCACAGCTGTCTCGCCCGGCTTGGCCGCTAAAATGTCCGCCTTCTCCGGCCGCACCGTGGAGGTCCTTCCCAATGGGTGCCGGCCACCAAAGCTCCAAGCCGCAGACGACCGCCGTCGACCGATAGCGGTTCTCGTGGGGCAACTCAATGAGCGCTTGGACCTGGACGTTTTGGAGGCGCTGGGCAATGCCGGGTTGAAGATCCTGGTGATCGGCCCGAGGACAGAGTCGAACCCGGTGACCGGGCACCGGCTTGATGCCTTTTTGAGCCGCGAAAATGTGGATTGGCGCGGAGCGATGGACCCAAGGGACCTGGGACGGCTGCTCGGGACCGCATCCGTAGGGATCACGCCGTACGCAGACACAGAATTCAACCGATCCAGCTTCCCGCTCAAAACGTTGGAATACCTGTCGGCAGGACTGCCCGTTGTCGCCTCCGACCTGCCCTCTGTGCGATCGCTGACATGCAGTACGTTGGCCCGGGCGAGCAGCCCTGAGGAGTTCGTTGAGTTGGTCAGGATTGCCCTGAGGGAACGGCCGGATCAAGGTCAACGCGACGAGATGAGACAGTTGGCCGAAGCGAACACCTGGGACGTGCGGGCGGCCACCCTCATTGGGCTGTGTCAACGGCCCTCAACGCGGAGAGAACCCTCCCAGCCCGATCGCACAGTTGCCCAGCCTGTTCGAGGAGTCAGCCATGAACATTGACGCATCAGTGAACCGGCCGTCTACGGTGGATCACGTACTGCTGACCAGGTTCAACCTTCCTTCCCGGGGCTTTGAGAGCCTTGTGCGGGCCCAGGAGGGTTGGCTACGTGACCGGATCATCCTGTTCGAACGCTATTGCCTTCCCTCGGTAAAGGCACAGAACAACCGCAACTTCCGTTGGATCATCTATTTCGACCCGGAAAGCCCACCCTGGCTGCAGGAACGTGTTCAGCAACTGAGCCGGGACGGAACGTTCGTGCCCCTGTTCAGGGCTGAGGTCAGCCCGCTTGAACTGCTGGAGGACATCCGATCGGTAGGTGCAGGGGGGCGCCAGATTCTCGTCACAACCAACGTGGACAACGACGACGGCCTTGCTGTCGATTTCGTCCAGCGCGTGCAGAGTGCTGCCGGCGGCCAGCGGGTTACCGCCATCTACCTGGCAACCGGCCTCGTAATGGGCAGAGGTTCCATTTTCCTGCGGAATGACCCCACCAACGCATTCTGCTCGGTCAGCGCACCCTGGTCCGCCCCCGTGACCTGCTGGGCTGCGTGGCACAACCGTCTGGGCCAGTCCATGAATGTCACGTCGCTGCGTGGCTCTCCTGCGTGGCTGCAAGTGGTACACGACCACAACGTCAGCAACAGGATCCGCGGCCGGCGTGTATCCCCCGAACCGTACAAAGGGCTTTTCCCGGACGTACTGAAGGACGTTCCCGTCCCGAGCCAAAGGACCATCATTACCGACCGGCTTTATCAGTCTCCCGTCAGGGCGCTGCGGGAACTGGCCCGAACCACAGCCAAGGCCGTGACCGTAGCTTTGCTGGGCACCCAAGGCATCGACCGCATCAAGACAACTTTCGCCGGCAGGAAAAGCACGGCGTCCAGGACCTGAACCACGTGGTTGGCCCAACCGGAAGTCACCTAACGAAAGGCAAGAGCAGGACATGCAGGTACAAAAGATACTGAAAAGCCTGATACGGCGATGGTTCATCGTCGTTCTGGGGCTTGCCTTGACCGCAGGCGCCTGCTTCTTCCTTCAGCAGAGCGCTCCTGATAATTACAAGGCCCAAGCGAGCCTGGTTCTGCTGCCTTCAACCAAGAGCGTTGGAGAAGCCGGCAACCCCTATTTGGGCCTTGGCGGCATGAGCGAGGCGCTGGACATCCTCACCCGCAAGATGTCCTCCGAAGAGTTCAAAGAGAAGATCCGCGACCAAGCAGGGGCATCCACCTTCACGGCTGAAGCCGACAAGGGGACCAGCGGCGCAATCCTCCTGATCACCGCCTCTTCCCACGACGCCGACCAAGCACTCCGGCTTCTGGACACTGTCATGAACCAAGCCCCGGTTGCCCTGACGGAGCTGCAGGATGTCCTGAACGTTCCCACCACATCCCGCATTTCCACCATGAAACTGCTGGAAGACAGCAAAGCAGTCCCTGAGGTCAAGGCGCGCACGCAGCTTCTCCTCGTTACTGCGGCAGGAGGTGTGGCCTTCAGCGTTGTGATGACCGTGCTTATCGATGGGCTCCTTTTGTCCAGGAAACACCGCCAGAGCACCGGGTCCAGCCACAAGGCCTCCGGACCAAAACCACCTGCGCCGGAATCAGCCCGCGTAAAGAAGTCCCCGCCTGCCGAACGCCTGACGGGCAGCCGGCCCAAGGCGGACGAACCGGCGTACCTTTCAGGTGAGACCACTAGCGTTGTACCCAGCTCCTATAGGCCGGGATGACCATGACGGCTGCGATCCTTCTACGTATCCTGGGCAGGCGCTGGTACATAGTGGCCGTCGGCCTTGCCATCGGACTGGTGTCCTTGGGCGCAGTCCGGACATCCGAGCCTGTTTACTGGACCAAGGCCGAAGTCACCTTCGTCGCACCGGACCGTGAACCGGCCTACTGGATCCCGGGCGACGACTACGCCTCGCTGGTAGACTTCGCGGCCATGGTGGAACGACGTGTCAACTACGACTCGGCCTCAGTTGACCTCACACTGTCCAGCGGGACCCTCTATGGCGCCGGCGTCCGGCACGGTTACTCAGTGACGCTTCTCAACAGCGGCGGACAATGGGCCAAGAGCTTCCGATGGCCTGTCTTGTCCGTTCAAGTGGTGGACTCCAGTGCTCAGACGGTGAAGGACGTACTAAGTGACGTCGTGGAAAGTATTACGGCGGCCTCAGCGAAACTTCAACAAGAAGCAGGCGTACAACAAGCACTGATCACTACCCTCACGTCTCCATCCAGCCCTGAAATCGTGTTTGGGGGAGGAACGCAAACAAACCGCGTCAAAGGGGCCGTTTTCTGGATGGGCATTGCGGCCACACTGTCAGTCTTGGCCGCGGTGGTCATCGATTCCCGGCCACGACGGCGCAGGAGGGTGCAGGCGCCAACGTCACGTGCCACGAGCACCACGAAACGGGAGACGGATAAGCAGCAGGCAGAGGTGACATTCCGTGTACCGGGCTAATGGGCTGCTTCATCGCGACAGCATCCACGGGGCTACCGGGAAATCCGATGCGCCGATCTTCCTCACCATCTATCTGGTACTCACCTGCGCTCTGCCATCAAACCTCGTCATCGCGTCCTTGGGCTCCATCGGCCGGCCCAATACACTCTTCGCGATCCTCGGATTAGCGTGGTGGGTGCTGCATCAACTTCTGCGCACAACCCCGTCGGTCAGGCGATTCCACCCCCTGAGGGCAGCACTGTCAGCGTTCCTCATCGTTGCAGCATCCAGCTACGCCTACGCCATGGTCAGAGGTCTGCCCGAAACCGAGGCCAGCCCCGCCGACGCCGGGCTCATCAGGCTCGCAGGCTGGGCCGGAATCCTGCTCATAGCTACCGACGGCCTGACTACCCGGGAAGGGGTCAGGACACTGCTACGCAGGATCGCCTTGGCAGGAGGCCTGACAGCAACACTGGGTTTGCTCCAGTTTGCCACCGGCTCGTCCCTCATCGAATGGATCAGGATTCCGGGTCTCAGCCTCAGTTCAGAGCTTGCAAACATCGATTCCCGCGGCGGCTTCGTCCGTGCGGCCGGCATGTCACTTCATCCCCTGGAATACGGAGTGGTCCTCTCAACCTCCCTTCCGATTGCCATTACCTTGGCCTTGAACGACCCCTCCAAGCGGCGGCTCCTCTGGTGGATCCCTGTGGGCCTGATTGCCGTGGCCGCAATGCTGTCCGTCTCCCGCGCCGCCCTGATCTGCATGGCACTGGCTTTTCTCATTCTCTTGCCGGTGTGGCCCAAGCAACTCCGGCGACGGGCGGTCGCAGTCTCGGCATTGCTGGTCGGAGTGATCTACGTGGTGACTCCAGGCATGATCGGCACCCTCTTCGGGCTCTTTACCATCGGCACCGACGACCCCAGCATCAGTTCCCGAACCAACGGCTACGCCACGGCGTTCGGAATGGCCAGCCAACAGTTGTTCCTGGGACGTGGTTTCGGGACCTTCCTCCCGGCCTATGTAATTGTTGACAACCAATACCTGGGACTCTTGGTGGAACTTGGCATAGCCGGTCTGGTTGCCTTCCTCCTCCTGGTTCTCGCCGGCATTATCTGTGCCTGGCGGGCCCGCAAGGCGACAAAGGACAACGAACTGCGCCAACTGAGCCAATCAGTACTGGCAAGCGTGGCCGCAGCTGCCCTGGCCTTTGGATTCTTCGACGCCTTTGCCTTCCCCATGGCAGCCAGCCTCTTGTTCCTCATGCTGGGCATATCAGGCGCACTGTGGAGGATCGCCCACCGGGAAGCCGCAGAGGCACAACTCAAGGAAAAGGCGGCCACTTCAGGGGAGCAATAAACCCACACCGGAACAACCACAGGCCAGCACCAGCCAACGCCATCTAGCGACGACTCTCATCCCGCTCCCATACGGGGGACAAAGCCCGGGACCTTGGACGACGGCGCCCCGCCACCGCGAACACCGCATAGACGACGGCGTCACAAGCCGTCCGTGGCCCACGAACCGACCCCAGCAGCTGACGAACTGTCCGCGGCAGGGAAGCCCCACCTGCCACATGGTCCTGCTCGGCGTTGCCCCGGTAGGTGCGCCGCAACACCGCCAACAAAGCCGCAGATGTCCGGGGAGTCCTGACGATCACCGGCTCCGTGGGCAGGATCGCCTTCTCCCACGCATCAAAAAGCCTGTCCACAAAGTAGTCATCCCCCGTGAGGGCAGGGAAGACGCCCATACGGTTGTGACCGGAGCGACTCAACGCGTAGGCGCCTGCACCCCACAAGCCCTCCGCATTCCCCGGGATTCTGCTGCGTGCACGATAATAGGCCCGCACCGGCGCCGAAGCTCCGTGGGTGTCATAACTGAAGGCCGGCCGGGCGGCCAATAAGGTCCCATCCTGCAAAGCTGCAAAAACATCAACGAGGGCTTTGGCGCTGACCTCAATGTCGGCATCCAAATAAAGGCGCGGCCACAACCGCGTGCACTGATCACCGGCATTCAGCGCCGCAGTCTTTGACGCCTCTGCCACATGCAGGACCGATACTCCCTGCCATCGCGACGCGATCGCCTCCGTAGCGTCCGTACACCCATTGCAGGCCACGACGACGTCCACAGTTCCCCACCCGATGACTTCCCTCAGCGACCCCAGGGTCCTGTCGATCACCGCAGCCTCATTATGGGCGGGGATAATGACCGCCCCCGAAGGAAACCCCGCACCCACTAGATCTCCCTTTCGACTGGCCGCACGGCATGCGGAAGGCGATCCCACCGCCGTCGGCTGGTCAAAGCCCACGCAGCATCGCGGTGACCAGCCTTCCCCAGCCGCGCAACCTCCGCGGCCAGGACAGCGCCACGAAAGGCCACCAGGCGCGCCGGCCCAAGATACTTTTCCGCATAACGGACGCGGTTCACAGACATCAAGGCCACGAGCTGCGGAGAAGCCCCGGATCCACCCCGCGTATGCCACATCCGGGCGGCCGGTTCGAACCAAATGGAATATCCAGCCTCCCTCATGCGGTGGCAGTAGTCGGTTTCTTCCGAATACAGGAAAAAGCGCTCATCCCAGGCGCCCACCAGAGTGGCGGCCCCTGCGTCCACCAATAACGCCGCGCCAGTAGCCCACTCCACCTGATGCCCATGCAGGTAACTCTCTTCATCGAAATCCATCTCCGACAACCACGCCGGACGGGACCTGACATGGCTGCCCAGGGCCGCATCCCCAAGCGCTCGCAGAACTCCCGGCTCGCGCCGCAGCGAGGGGTAGACTGTGCCGTCGTCGTCCATCAGGACAGGCACCACCATGCCCGCGCCGGATTGCAGCAGGCGCCTCCGCATTGCCCCGATGGATCCTTCCTCAACGCGGAGGTCCGGATTGAGGATGAGGTAGGTGCGGGCTTCCCCGGCGGCTGAGAGTGCTGCGTTGATTCCACCGGCGTATCCCAGGTTTCCCCCGGTCCTGATGGAGATGACGTCCGGATGCCGGGACAGTTCACTGATTGTGCCGTGGTTGGGGGAGTTGTCGGCCACCACCACTTTCAAGGACTGTTCCCTTGCTTCCTTGCGCAGGCTCAGGATCAAGGGCCCGATGGAGTCCTCGTTGTTGTAGGTGACGACGACGACGGCGACATCCGCGGTGGAGCTGGCCGGCAAGAAGGACCCCGGAGCGCGGCTGGGCACACGCTCCGGGACATCCACGCTGTGGACAGCGGTGCCCTGCGGGGCGGCATTCGGGTTCAGGCGTTGCCCCGGGACGACCGGGGGCAACGACAAACCGCTGTCCTTGCGCAGCCGCACGTAGGCTTCCGGTCCCTCCACGAGGTATCGACGTGCGAGCCTGCGGGGTTCCAGCGCCAGCCGCCAGGCCCACTCGAGGCTGTTGGAACTCACCCAGGACGGTGCCCGCTTGATGTGCCCTGCCAGAAAGTCCACAACGGCCCCGAAGGCGAGCAAGACTCTCGCACCTGTCATGGCCCCATATTCCGAGATCCAGAGCTCCTGCCGCGGCTTGCCCAAGCCCACGATCAGTACGTCCGGCGCCGACTCCGAAATCATGCCCGCAAGTCGGCGGGAAGCCTGAGGGTCGCCAAGAATGGTGCGCGCCGGCGCCCACCACCCAACGATCTTCAGGTGTGGCCGTTCCACTTCGAACCTGTCGCGGATCAGACGCTGGGTATCCACCGACCCACCCAGGAAACCTACCGTGAGCCCCCTGCGCTCTGCCTCCTCCAGCAAGGGGCCGACGAGGTCACTGCCTGCGAGTCTGGGCCAGCTTCTTGACGTCAGGCGCCGGGCCTCCGTCGCCAGCGGAGCGCCGTCGATAAGCGTCAACCACTCCAGTGCGCCGGACTGTTCAACGCCAGGCTGATCAAGGGTGCCCGCCCAGCGACCACCTGAGCCGAAGTGGCGGATGTGGTCCAGATTGGCAGAGCACACGCCCAGCGGCGGGGCATTGACATCGCTGGCCCTGCCAAGGATCTCCTCAATGGCTGGCTGGAACTCCATGAGCTTGACCGCGACGCCGCCCAGATTCACCCAAGGGTCTCCGGGGGCAGCGCCCAGGGTGCGTGGTGCGGTTCCGGGGCGTGGGGCCACGCGGTGGAGGACTGTCAGGTGGGGGACTACCCGGTGAATTGCCTTCCGGGTCGGCAGGACTTTCGGCAGCAGCATTCTTCGCTCCAGGCTCGGGTCAAGCTCAAGGCATAACCATGTGGCCCACGACCCGTGGCTGCTGCACTGCCAGGATCGTGGATGGCGGACAAACGCCGCCACATCGACATGTTTTCTTGAGTTGTCTCCCGGCCTCCTGCCAGAGGCTGCCGTAGGGCTACTTTAGGACGATTCTCCGGTGTCCGCCAGAGTTCCCGGCGTGCCTTTACGGCCACTGAGGGGCATCGGTTCGCTAAAGGGCGATGCGGTACACGTGATGCGTGTACTCGTTCGGGTAATCATCAGTAAATTTCCCCCCTTGAACAGGAATGGAACGGTTTTCGTCAAGCACTTCCACGGTGGAACCCGTGATCCCGGCAGGAAGTGTGAACGTTCTGCTGCCGGTGGCCCCATCGTCGGTCATCGCAAAGACATAGGCGCTTCCGTCCTTGGCCTTGAGCATGGTGTCTGTTCCGTCGCCGAAGTCCCAAACATAGGACTGGGTGTTGAGGACCGGCGCCAGGGCGCTGATGGCGTGGTTCACAACCCCCACTGCAGCGACCTGTTCCTTCAGGCAGTCGGCGCTGTGTTTCCGGGCGTCCTGGAAAGCGTCACCGGTGATGCAATCGTTGACTTCCTGTTGGTCAGGGGACTGGCTGAACCACACAATTCCCCTCGCCTCGTGGATAACCGACGCCCACACCTGGGCCTTGACTTGCTCAGGGCCCAACTGCTGGTAGCCGCGTGTTGAGCCGCCGGTGCTGACCACCGTGGGGAGCGCCCAGAGCGGGGCCTGGACACCGCGCGCGGCATTGACTTCTTGCTGAAGCTGCATGATTTTCCCATAGCTCGAGGCAGTGCGGCAGTTCGATGCCGTGATGGGATTCTGTCCGTTCGGAGTCCGCCATCTTAGCGTGCCATCGCCCCAGTCGCATTGTGGGACGGAGTAGAAGTATTGGTCCACGGAGTTCACGTTCGCGGTGCGGTAGTAGTCCGTTGAGAACTGCATGGGCACGTCATAGGTAACGATTCCCGAGGTCCAGTTCGCATAAGTGAACCTGCCAGTCACTGCAGGATCGTGCTGGGCCGCCAATTGCTTCATATGTGCCAGTCCTGCCGCGGGCTCGTACCTGCCATCCACTTCGTCATCCAGTACGCTGCCCACCTGCCGGTCCCAGTTGACAGGTGCATCTGTGGGCGCGAAAAGCGTAAACATTCCGTGCGCCGAGATGGCTGCACTGGACGCGTCCGGGTTGCCCTGCACGTAGGTATTGATTCCCAGTGCTTTGTCGTACTTCAGTTGCGCATCGCTGCCGGGGGACCCGTACCAGATGGCGATTGGGAAAAAGGACGGGTCATTCCAGCCAGCTGCGGCGGCTTTGGAAAATTGCCGCCAATATGCCGGGCCGCCCTCCCACGGAATCCTGGGGAGCTCATGGAGCGCAGCTGTCGGTTCCATGGACGTCGCTGTGGGTTCCGGCCGGGGAGGGGAAGCAACGCGTGGGACAGTTCCGGGAATCGTACTTGCCCAGAACAGCAAGCCAAGCGTCAAGGCCATCGTCGTGACGTAGCGAGCCCTCATAACGTCATCTTCTTCCGCAACCCAATGATGAGTACCTCAAAGGATGACATCCGCTCCGCAATTCCGTAAACCGCCGTCGTGTTTTTAGCGGAAGGTGCCCAATCTCAGGCGGGCTCACTACCTCTTGAGGTATTCCGCCAGACGCTGTGACCCGTCCGGGGGAGTGAAGCCCGCGGCGGTGATTTTGGCCAGGTCCAGAACGCTGTGGACCGGGCGGGGAGCCGTGCCCGGTTGCTCATATTCAGCCGTACTGACCGGATGCACCAACCCCGGATCCGCGCCGCAAAGCCGATATACCTCCGCCGCGATAGCCGCCCAGCTTTTCGGCTCGCCATTGTTACTGATGTTGTAGGTGCCGTACGGTGCCTGTGAATCAACCAGATGCCTAATACCCGCGGCAAGATCCGCCGCAAAGCTCAACCGCCCGAACTGGTCATCCACAACCTTCGGCGCTGCTCCCTTGGCAGCGAGGCTGGCGATGGTTCGAACAAAGTTCTTTCCGTCACCAACCACCCAGCTCGTCCTGACGACGTAGTGCCTCGGGACGGCTGCCACAGCCATGTCACCGGCGGCCTTGCTCTGCCCGTACACCCCCAAGGGAGCGTAGGCCTCATCTTCCGCGTGGACTTGCGCAGTGCCGTCAAAGACGTAGTCGCTGGAGACATGGACCAGCGTCAGTGAATGTTCGACGGCGGTACTCGCCAAACGGGCAACCCCGCTTGCGTTGATGGACCAGGCAGCTGCACGGCCTTCTGGCGTCTCTGCGGCATCCACCGAGGTAAAGGCGGCAGCGTTGATGATCGTGGAGTAACGTTTCCAAGCTACTGACTGGAATGAATCCTCCCCGGTGAGGTCAAAGTCCCGGTGACCGGCGAAGTCCACGGTGGGGTCGCCGTCGTATACCTGCCGCAAGGCGGTGCCCAACTGGCCATCGGCCCCCAGGACGAGAGTCCGGCGTTTTTGCATAGGGGCAACGTGGTCAAGGCGCGGATGGTTCTTGTCCTGTTCCGAGACCACAGCGCGGCTGAGGGGGATCGGCCACGGCACGGAGACGTGTTCGTCGGCAAGATTCAGGAACGTATAGTCCTTCCGGGCTTCCGGGCTCCAATGGTCGTTGACCAGATAGGTGTAGGCGGTGTCGGCTTCCAGTGTTTGGAAGGCGTTGCCTACGCCCCGGGGCACGAAGACAGCTTGGCCCGGTGTCAGCTCGGCGGTGAACAGGACCCCAAAGGTGGGTCCATCGCGAAGGTCCACCCACGCCCCGAAGATACGCCCGGAGGCCAAGGAGATGAATTTGTCCCAAGGCTCGGCATGTATGCCCCGGGTGGTGCCGGGAACGGCGTTGAAGGAGATGTTGTTCTGGACGGGGCCAAAATCGGGCAGTCCGGCATCCAGCATTTTGCTGCGGTGCCAGTTTTCCTTGAACCACCCGCGGCTGTCAGCATGCAGAGGGAGTTCGAACAGCAGCAACCCAGGAATGGGGGTTGGCACGGAGACTGGTTCCCGGGCAGCCACGGCTCAGTGCCCTTGGCCAGCGTATTTTGACTCCGTGGCCGCCTTCTGTGGACGCCACCATTCCTCGTTGGCCCTGTACCACTCAACGGTCTCGGCCAGGCCGGAGTCGAAGTCGGAGAACCGGGGCAACCAACCAAGCTCACTGCGGAGCTTGCCGGAGTCGATGGCGTAGCGCAGATCGTGTCCCGGACGGTCATGGACGAGGTCATAGGCGTCCGGTTGTTGTCCGTTCAGAATCAGTAGCTTCTCCACCACCTCACGGTTCGACCGCTCCCCGTTTGCCCCGATCAAGTAGGTCTCGCCGATCCGGCCCCGTTGAAGGATCGTCAAGACTGCCGAGGAATGGTCTTCCACGTGGATCCAGTCGCGAACATTCAATCCTTGGCCGTACAACCGGGGCCGTAGTCCGTCGAGGATATTGGTGATCTGCCGCGGGATGAACTTCTCAACGTGCTGGTATGGACCGTAGTTGTTGGAGCAATTGCTGATGGTGGCTTGGAGGCCAAACGAACGCACCCACGCCCGGACCAACATGTCCGAACCGGCTTTCGTAGCGGAGTAGGGGCTGGTGGGCCGGTACACCGAGTCCTCAGTGAATTTGCGGGGATCATCCAGCGCCAGGTCTCCATACACTTCGTCGGTGGAGATGTGGTGGAAGCGTGTTCCGTGCTTGCGGGCGGCTTCGATCAGGGTGAACGTGCCCATCAGATTGGTGTCCAGGAAAGGGCGGGGATCATCCAGCGAGTTGTCATTGTGCGACTCTGCCGCGAAGTGCACCACGGCATCCACGGAGGCCGTCAGCTCATCCACCAGACCGTCGTCGCAAATATCACCTTGATGGAATTCGAAACGGTTTGGCGGCAGTCCCGCGAGCGATTCCCGGCTGCCGGCGTAGGTCAGCTTGTCCAGGACAGTGACATGAAGGCCGGTGTGCTCCATGATGAAGTGAACAAAATTGCATCCGATGAATCCGGCCCCGCCGGTGACAAGGATTCTCTGCATGGCCATAGCGTAACCGTCCGTGACGGTGATGTGCAGCGGGAGAGGACAGTTAGATGCGCGGAATTATTCTTGCCGGTGGCACGGGGTCCAGGCTCCATCCAATTACGCTCGGAATTAGTAAACAATTGGTTCCGGTCTTCGATAAACCAATGATTTACTATCCGTTGTGCACCCTGATGCTCGCTGGAATCCGCGACATCCTCATCATCACAACCCCGGCGGATGGACCCCAATTCGAGAAACTCCTGGGCGACGGCTCGCAATTCGGAGTCAATCTGAGCTACGCCCTGCAACCCACGCCCGACGGACTCGCCCAAGCCTTCATTCTGGGGGAGGATCACATCGGCAGCGGCAAAGTGGCGCTCATCCTGGGCGACAACATCTTCAATGGTCCGGGCATGGGCAACCAGCTCCGCCATTATGCCGACGTTGACGGCGGTGCAATCTTCGGTTACTGGGTCAAGGACCCCTCTGCCTACGGGGTGGTGCAATTCGATGATAATGGTCTGGCAATTTCGATTGAAGAGAAGCCCGCAACACCCAAAAGCAACTATGCCGTGCCAGGCCTCTACTTTTATGACAACAACGTTGTTGCCATGGCAAAAGAGCTACAGCCATCACCGCGCGGGGAGTTGGAAATCACCGACATCAACCGCAAATACATGGAGCTCGGGAGGCTGCATGTGCAGAAGTTCCCCCGGGGGACCGCCTGGCTGGACACCGGAACGTTCAGCGACCTCAACGATGCCTCCAATTACGTCCGTACCACCGAGAACCGTCAAGGCTTGAAGATCGGCGCACCCGAAGAAGTGGCATGGCGGATGGGGTACCTGACTGACGACGAACTGCGTCAGCAGGCAGCCAAACTGGCCAAGAGCGGCTACGGGAGCTACCTGCTGGACATCCTGGACCGGCGCTGACTGCTACGCCGCGGAAACATCCTCAAGAGCACGTGCAATCTCAGCCGGCAGGACCGCCAGCTGCGCATCCAGCAATTCCTTGAGCTGAACGGCGTTCCTCGGTCCGACAACCGCGGTGGAGACCCCCGGCCGGGACAGCAACCAGCTCAATGAGACGTCCAGCGGTGACCGGCCCAGTCCGCGGGCGGCCATGGCCACGGCTTCCACCACCCGCGACGCCCGCGGTTCCAGATAGGGCTCGACGTACGTTGCCAGCCTCCCCTGTGCCGCGCGGGAATCAGCGGGTATTTGCCCCCGGTACTTGCCGCTGAGAACCCCACGCCCCAAAGGGGCCCAGGCCATCAGGCCGAGGCCGGCGTCTTCGACGGCGGGGATAAGTTCTTCCTCGGGTTTGCGGTGAAGCAGCGAATATTCCGACTGGTTGGCTACCAAGGTAAAGCCTGCTACGGCCGCAGCCTTGGCTGTCTGCCAGCCGTTGTAATTGGAAATGCCGACGTAACGGGCACGTCCGCTTCGCTGTGCCAGCTCCAAAGCTGAGAGCGTTTCCTCCAACGGCACGTTCGGATCCCACTCCTGGGCGAACCAGATGTCGATGTAATCCGTTCCGAGCCTGGCCAGGCTCGCATCCAGCGCAGAAAGCAGAGCGCCCCGGGAGGCATTGACGCTGCGGCGCGTTTCCGACGACGACACGCCGGCTTTGGTGGAGATGACGATTTCGGACCGGGCGACGACGTCTCCGAGCATGGAGCCCAGCATCGCCTCGGCCCGTCCCTGTGCGTAGGACGCGGCAGTGTCAACCACTGTTCCACCTGCTGCAACAAACCCGTGGAGCAGTTCGGCAGCGTCCTGCTCATCGGTTTCCTGCGCCCAGGACATGGTTCCAAGGGAAATCGAAGACACGCGGAACCCACTGTTCCCGACATAACGCTGCTGCATAGCAGCTAGCTTACGGGCAGTTACCAGTGTTCATGACGTAGGGTCTATTCACGTGAACTGGATAGAAGCAGCCTTGCTGGGCCTTGTGCAGGGCCTCACCGAATTCCTCCCGATTTCTTCGAGTGCGCATCTGCGGATTGTCGGCTCGTTCCTTCCCGACGCAGCCGATCCCGGGGCGGCTTTTACGGCCATCACCCAGCTTGGTACCGAAACTGCCGTCATCGTCTACTTTTGGCGTGACATAGTCCGCATTGTGCGGGCGTGGTTCGGCTCTCTGACGGGCAAAGTGGAACGGAACGACCCCGATGCCCGCATGGGTTG
The DNA here is from genome assembly GCF_042886835.1 of Paenarthrobacter sp. NPDC057981. Classification (NCBI taxonomy): domain Bacteria; kingdom Bacillati; phylum Actinomycetota; class Actinomycetes; order Micrococcales; family Micrococcaceae; genus Paenarthrobacter; species Paenarthrobacter sp. NPDC057981. Next base: position 155,047 of record NZ_JBHVQI010000004.1, on the reverse strand, counting down.
GCTGGTCATTCTGGGCAGCCTTCCCATCGTCGTCCTGGGATTGTTGTTCCAGGACCAAATCGAGTCAGTGTTCCGCAGCATGTGGATTGTTGCCACCATGCTGATTGTTTTCGGCATGATTCTCGCCGTCGCAGATGCCATTGGCCGGCAGGAGCGTGACCTCACCCAACTGAGCTACAAACACGGCATCCTGTATGGCTTTGCCCAGGCAATGGCCTTGATACCCGGCGTTTCGCGCTCCGGCGGCACCATCACGGCCGGACTCCTCATGGGTTACACCCGTGAAGCGGCCGCACGCTACTCCTTCCTGCTCGCCATTCCGGCAGTGTTCGGCAGCGGCCTCTACCAGCTCTACAAAACAGTCACCAAAGAGGGTCTGGCCGGGCCGTACGGGCTGCCCGAAACCGCACTGGCCACGGTAATCGCCTTCGTTGTGGGTTACGTCATTATCGGCTGGTTCCTGAAGTTCGTATCCACACGCAGTTACCGGCTCTTTGTTTGGTACCGCATCTTCCTTGGGTTGGCCTTGTATGTCCTGCTCGGTTTCGGTGTGATCAGTGCCTAGCACTAAGGTTGAGTCGTGAAATCGTGGATCTCCCGCCCTGTACCTGAACTGCCCGGCAGCATGCCGCCCGTGCGGCTGCACGACACCGCTCTGGGCCGTGTCGTGGAGGTGGAACGACAAGCCGAGCAGTCGATGTACGTCTGCGGCATCACGCCCTATGACGCAACGCATATGGGCCATGCTTCGAGCTATGTAGCGTTCGACCTTCTGAACCGCGCCTGGCGTGACGCAGGTATCCGCGTGTCCTATGTTCAAAACGTCACGGACGTCGACGACCCCCTTCTTGAACGCGCCACCGCCACAGGCGTGGACTGGCGTGAACTGGCCGAGAGCCAGATCGAGCTCTTCCACACGGATATGGACGCCCTGAACGTCCTCGCCCCGGATCATTACGTTGGCGCCGTCGAGGCAATCCCCGACATCGTGCCAGCCATTGAACAGCTCATCGCCGATGGCGTCGCCTACCGCGTCCAAGGTGGCGACGGAGAACCCGACGGCGACGTCTACTATGACGTCGAAGCCGCCGGCAAGAGCTCCAGCGCCACGGATGCCTGGACCCTCGGCGATGTATCAGGCCTTGGTGAAAGCGAGATGCTCGCGCTGTTCGCCGAACGCGGGGGAGACCCCGCAAGGCCAGGCAAACGAAACGCCCTGGATCCACTGCTGTGGCGGGTAGCCCGTGACGGCGAACCCAGCTGGCCGGGAGCCGGCCTTGGTGCCGGACGCCCAGGCTGGCACATCGAATGTACCGTGATCGCGCAGAAGTACCTTCCGGCGCCCTTCACGGTGCAAGGTGGCGGCTCCGACCTGATCTTCCCGCACCACGAAATGGGAGCCGGTCACGCATACTCCCTCGCCGGAGTCCCGCTGGCCCGTCACTATTCCCACGCAGGCATGGTAGGTCTGGACGGAGAAAAGATGAGCAAGTCCAAGGGAAACCTGGTCCTCGTCTCCAAGCTCCGTGCAGCGGGTGAGGAACCTGCTGCCATCCGCCTGGCAATCCTTGCCAACCACTACCGCTCCGACTGGTCGTGGACTGATGAAGATTTTGCTGCCGCCAAGGACAGGCTCGCTGTTTGGCGGGCAGCCGTGGAGCAGGCTCCGGCCGGTTCTGCGGCCGGGCTGATCGCAGCAATGCGCAAGGAGCTGGCCGAGGACCTCAACGCGCCAGGTGCGCTGGCCGCCGTCGACCATTGGGCCCAGGAGGCAGTACGCAATGGTGCGGAGAAGTCCGCTCATGATGCAGCCCTGGTTTCCGACGCCGTCAACGCTTTGCTGGGTGTGGAACTCTAGATCGCGCCAGATACACCAGACGGCCCCGACATTCGTCGGGGCCGTCTGCCGTTTTCGGACGTCTGGGCCCTAGGGACGCTCCTTGCCGCGCCGCTTCAGGTACCGCTCGAATTCCCGGGCAATAGACTCACCGGAGGCTTCCGGGAGGTCTGCCGTGTCCTTGGCTTCTTCGAGTTGACGCACATAGGCAGCGATTTCCGGGTCCTCCGTGGCGAGCTCATCCACTCCGCGTTCCCAGGCTTCCGACTCCTCAGCAAGGGCATGGCTGTCCAGTGGTACCTGGAGCAGGTCCTCGATCTTGTGCAGTATGGCCAGCTGGGCTTTGGGGGAGGGCGGCTGCGCTACGTAGTGGGGAACGGCGGCCCAGAGTGAGACAGTAGGCAGGCCCGCCAAAAGGGCGAATTCGGCCAGGACCCCAACGATTCCCACGGGCCCTTCGTATTGCGAGGCTTCCAGGTTGAGGCGTTCCCGCAAGCCGTTGTCCTCCGTGGTGGTGCTGACCGGAATGGGCCGACTGTGGGGAACGTCCGCCAGCAAAGCGCCAACCAGGATGACGGAATCCACCTTGAGGGCCTCGGCATGCACCAGCAGCTCGGTGGTGTAGGCACGCCAGCGATATGACGGTTCCGTGCCGAGGACAAAAACCACGTCCACGTTGCTGTCCGGAACGGCGGCCTTGTAGATCCGGGTGGACGGCCACTTCACTTTTCGGGCACCGGAGGAGGTGCGCCGCACGGTGGGCCTTGTGAACTGGAAATCGTAGTATTCCTCGGCGTCCACGGTGGCGACTTTCTTGCCGTCCCATAGCTTGTTCAGGTAGTGCAGAGCATCGCTGGCCGCTTCACCGGCGTCGTTCCAGCCCTCGAAGGCAGCAATCATCACGGTGACGCGCTGTCCTTCCGCGGGTTCCTTGAGGAAACGCTCGGGCTCCACGGTGATGTCCTGCCCTTCGGGGGTCCCGTCCACACTGTTCATCCACTCACCCTACGTCCAAGACCCTGATGGGTGCATGGCATTTCGCGTCAACGCGTGTCCCATATTCGCCCAGAGCACAATGCCGGGACTGAGGGACATCAGGTTCCACGTAGACTGGAAACCATGCATTCAACACCCAGCCAGCCCCTCCTCAAAGCCGTGCTCTGGGATATGGATGGCACACTCGTGGACACCGAACCCTATTGGATCGCGGCCGAGCGCGCGCTGGTGGAAGCACATGGAGGCAGCTGGAGCCACCAGCAGGCCATGCAGTTGGTGGGCCAGTCATTGCTTCACTCCGCGGCTGTCCTGCAGCGGGCCGGCGTCAAACTTGAGGCCCGCGAAATCGTGGATACTTTGAGCGCACAGGTCATTGCCCGGGTCCGCCAGGAAGTCCCGTGGCGCCCCGGAGCGCGCGAGCTGCTGGATGAACTCCACACAGCAGGCATCCGCTGCGCTCTGGTGACCATGTCGGAAGGCCCCCTCGCGGGAGTGGTGGTTGAGAGCCTCCCCAAACAGTATTTCGAGTTCATGGTCACCGGTGACACCGTCACCAACGGAAAGCCCCATCCGGAGGCTTACCTCACGGCGGTGGAGCGGCTGAAGCTGGACGACCCCGCCCTGACAATCCACCATTGCGTGGCCTTGGAAGACTCCGTGCCCGGCGCAACGGCCGCCATGGCTGCAGGCGTGGTCACCGTTGGCATCCCGCACCAGGTGCCTCTCCCCGAGGACCACCGCATGATCCTGTGGGATACCTTGGTTGGCCGGACGGCTGCCGACGTTGGCCGGTTGGTCGATGACCGCTTCCCCGCACTGAACCTCGTTGAAGGGGCCAACTAGGTGAGCAGTTCCCCGGCACCGCATCACGTGGCAACAAAGAGGGAAGGCATTCCCCTCGGTAAGATCGCCGGCGTGCCCGTCTACCTGGCGTACTCCTGGTTCGTGATTGCCGCGATCACAGTGGTCTTCTATGGTCCATCCGTCATGGACTTCTTCCCCGGTATCGGCTACTGGGGATACGTGGTGGGGCTCGCCATCGCATTGCTGCTCGCCGTCTCGGTCCTCCTCCACGAAATCGCCCACGCGCTTAGTGCCAGGGCTTTTGGTTGGCCCACTGAGAAAATCGTGCTGAACCTGTGGGGCGGCCACACCCAATTCGAAAACTTCACGGCCTCGCCCGGCCGCTCGGTCATCGTTGCCCTCGCCGGACCGGCGTCGAACTTCCTCATCGCCGGGATCATGTGGGCTGTAACGTCCAGCGGAATGCTCAGCGGCATACCGCGGATGCTCGCGGACATCCTGATGCTCGCCAATTTGGTGATCGGTATCTTCAATGTCCTCCCGGGAATGCCCTTGGACGGCGGCCGCCTCGTGGAGTCGGCTGTCTGGAAAGCCACGGGCAGCCAGGACAAGGGCACCATTGCCGCAGGCTGGTCAGGCCGGATCATCGTAGTGGCCTTGGTCATCTGGTTCATTGTTGTGCCCTTCCTCAGAGGCCAACTGCCTGATCTCATGTACACAGTCGTCACTGTCATGGTCTGCGGCTTCCTCTGGATGAGTGCTTCCAGCTCCATCCACCACGCGAAATTGCGCAGCCGTCTTTACCTGGTAACTGCCGCCGGCCTGGCGGATCGCGCTGTCGGCGTGCCGAACTCGGCGACAGTGGCAGATGTCCTGGCCATAGCTCCGGCGGGGAGTCCCGCCGTCGTGATCTGCGGACCTGACGGCAAGCCGCAAGGCGTGGTTGACGGCCCTGCGGTTGCCAGCGTCCCCTTTGAAGCGGTCACGACGACGCCGGTCACCGCGGTTGCCCACGCGCTGGCTGCAGGCGCGTACGTCCCCGAATGGTCCAAGGGCCAGGAGCTGATCCAGTACTTGGCGCAGCTGGAAGGCGGCGAATACGCTGTGGTGGACCACAACGGAGTCGTCACCGGATTGCTTCGCCAGGACGCCGTAGTGACAGCCATAACAGGTAAGGAACCCCGCAGGAGCGGTCGCGCCTGACCACAGGACCGGTAGAGTTACATGCCGGCCGTCTTAGCAAGAACCCAATACCTTTGGCGCCCAGCAGCCAGCAACACGTCGCGGCCAAGCCGTACAAGAGCGAGGAACACACATGAACCGCGAAACCCCCGCCCCCCAGGCAAGCGCAAGCCCGGACAAGGCAGCCAACGGCTCCACTGTGCAGCCAACGGGGGCCGCACGGCGTCGCGGGCCGTTCCGTGTGGGCGAGCGGGTCCAACTCACGGACGAGCGCGGGCGAATGAACACGATCATGCTGGAAGTGGGCGGCGCGTTCCATACGCACCGTGGATTCCTGAACCACGACGAAATCATCGGCAAGGTCGACGGTTCCGTGGTGAGCAACAATGTTGGCCAGCAGTACCAAACGCTGCGCCCCCTGTTGTCCGACTTCGTGTTGTCCATGCCCCGTGGTGCTGCCGTTGTCTACCCCAAAGACGCGGCCCAGATCGTTACCATGGCAGACATCTTCCCGGGCGCCCGCGTTGTGGAAGCAGGCGTCGGATCAGGCGCACTGTCCATCTCACTGCTCCGTGCCGTAGGCGACGGCGGTTACCTGCACTCCTTCGAGCGCCGCGAAGAGTTTGCTGACATCGCCCGGGGCAACGTCGAAACCATTTTCGGTGGACCACACCCGGCGTGGCAGATTTCCTTGGGCGACTTCCAGGAGGAAGTCGTCAAGGCTGAGGCCCCCGGCTCGGTGGACCGTGTGGTCCTGGATATGCTCGCTCCTTGGGAATGCGTCGACGCCGTTGCCACGGTCTTGGCACCTGGGGGCGTCTGGATCAACTATGTCGCCACGGTGACCCAGTTGTCGCGCACTGCAGAAGCAATCCGCGCCGACGGCCGCTTCACGGAACCTGACGCCTGGGAGTCGATGGTCCGCGGCTGGCACCTGGAGGGCCTCGCCGTCCGGCCTGACCACCGCATGGTTGCCCACACCGGTTTCTTGCTTGTGACCCGGCGTTTGGCCGATGGCGTCACCGGAATTTCCGTGAAACGGCGTCCTTCCAAGACAGAATTCAGCGAAGAGGACCTCAACGCCTGGACCCCCGGTGCAGTGGGGGAACGTTCAGTCTCGGACAAGAAGCTGCGCCGCGCCGCCCGTGACGCCATCGCTGGAACCAACGTCCAGGACGAACCCCCGGTCACAAACTGAAAAGGTCACAATAGGGTCCGCATTCCGGATGTCACCGGGCACCCTGGGCTTTTCGGGACTAAGGTCTTGTTAAGCGCAGGAAGGGGCTGATGAATCGTGGATACGCCAAACAACGACCTTGGACGGCCGACACCGGAGGATGCAAACACAGCGGCAGAGGAAAGGGCGGGCCGGGGTATCGCCCCAGTTCAGCCGCCTGAACCCTCGACCGACCTGACTGTTGCCGAACGGCAGATCAACATCCTTCGGGACAAGCTCCGCCACATCGACCGCCAGCTGGCAGCCGCTACCCAGAACAACAGCAAGCTCGTGAGCATGCTGGAAACCGCCAAGACCGAGATCCTTCGCCTGAAAGGGGCCTTGGAGCAGGAGGGGCAGCCGCCCTACAGCTTCGGCACCGTGCTCCAGGTCAACCCGCGCAGGCAGCCGGCACCGGGAAGCTCGGGGCAAGCAGCAACAGAAGAGTCAGTGGACATCTTCAACGCAGGTCGGAAGATGCGCGTGGGCGTCAGCCCCCTGGTCAACGTCAACCAACTCGCAGTAGGGCAGGAAGTCCTGCTCAACGAGGCCCTCCTCATCGTGGCAGGACTTGGCTACGAGCGGGCCGGCGAACTGGTCACGTTGAAGGAAATGCTCGGCAAGGACCGTGCACTGGTAGTCGGCCGCGCCGATGAAGAACGGGTGGTCCGGCTCTCCGGAGCCCTCCAGGAGCTCCACCTCAAGGTCGGCGACGCGCTGTCCCTGGATTCACGGACCGGGTACGCCCTGGAGAAGGTTCCCCGCGCCGAAGTGGAAAACCTGGTCCTTGAGGAAGTTCCGGATATCACCTACCAGGACATTGGCGGCCTCGGTCCGCAGATCGAACAAATCCGCGACGCCGTGGAACTTCCGTTCCTGCATCCGGACCTTTACCGTGAGCACGGTTTGAAGGCCCCCAAGGGCATCCTGTTGTACGGTCCTCCGGGCTGCGGCAAGACCCTGATCGCAAAGGCCGTGGCGAACTCCCTCGCCGCCCGGGCCGCCGAACGCGCCGGCAACACCGACCTCAAGAGCTACTTCCTGAACATCAAGGGTCCCGAGCTCCTGGACAAGTACGTAGGCGAAACCGAGCGGCATATCCGGTTGATCTTCGCGCGGGCCCGTGAAAAGGCGTCGGACGGCAGCCCCGTGGTTGTCTTTTTTGACGAAATGGACTCGCTTTTCAGAACCCGCGGTACCGGTGTGTCCTCCGACGTCGAGACCACCATCGTGCCCCAGCTGCTCAGCGAGATCGACGGCGTGGAGCGCCTGGACAACGTGATTGTCATCGGTGCATCAAACCGGGAAGACATGATTGACCCTGCGATCCTCCGGCCAGGGCGCCTCGATGTAAAAGTCAAGATCCAACGGCCCGACGCCGAAGCCGCCGCGGACATTTTCGCAAAATACATCACCACTGACCTTCCGTTCCACGCCCAGGACCTGGCGGAGTACGGCGGAGACATCCAGGCAACGGTCGACGCCATGGTCCAGCGGACCGTGGAAGCAATGTACTCCACCGAGAAATCCAACGAGTACCTCGAAGTCACCTACGCCAACGGCGACACGGAGATGCTGTATTTCAAGGACTTCAACTCCGGTGCTGTGGTGCAGAACGTCGTGGACCGCGCCAAGAAGTACGCCATCAAGGATCTGTTGACCAACCAGCAAAAGGGCCTCCGGATCGAGCACCTGCTGCGGGCCGTGGTGGATGAGTTCCGGGAGCACGAGGACATGCCGAACACCACCAATCCTGACGATTGGGCACGGATCTCAGGCAAGAAGGGTGAACGGATCACCTACATCCGGACCATCGTCCAAGGCAAGGCCGGGCAGGAACCTGGCAAGTCCATCGAGACCACCGCGAACACGGGCCAGTACCTGTGACAGCAAGACCCGAAGGTACACCCGCAGAGAAACTGCCCGCTGGCGGAGCGATGCGCGTCATGGGCTCGGAAACTGAATACGGTATCCACGCGCCGTCCGCGCCAGGTGCCAATGCCACCATGATGTCGGCGAGGATCATCCAGGCATACGCCGCCGTCACGCGGCAGCGTGCCGCCGGTGGCGCCGAGACGCGGTGGGACTACACGGATGAGGAACCGCTCCACGACGCCCGCGGCTGGACCGTCGACAGGGCGGCGGCAGATCCAAGCCAACTCACGGACCAGCCTCCGGTCCTCGACGCCGAAGCCGTCGCCTTGGCATACGGCCGCCAGGAACTGGAGCTTGACGGCGCGGACGAGTCCGGATCGCTCCTGATGAACATGGTCCTCGGCAACGGCGCCCGCCTGTACGTCGACCATGCCCATCCGGAGTATTCCAGTCCGGAGGTTACCAATCCCAGGGATGCGGTTGCTTGGGACGCTGCCGGTGACCTCGTGGCTCTTGCCACCGTCCGAAAGGTGGCCGCGGACACCAGCTTGCCTGCCATCAACCTGTATAAGAACAACACCGATAACAAGTCGGTGTCTTACGGCTCCCATGAGAACTATCTCATGCCCCGTTCGGTGCCCTTTGGCGACATCATTCGCGGCCTGACCCCGTTCTTTGTCTCCCGCCAGGTAGTCTGTGGTGCCGGCCGGGTGGGGCTGGGTCAGGACAGTTCAGCAGCCGGATACCAGATCAGCCAGCGGGCCGACTTCTTCGAAGCGGAAGTGGGGCTGGAGACAACCATCCGCCGCCCCATCATCAACACCCGGGACGAACCCCATGCAACGGCGGACAAGTACCGCCGCTTGCACGTGATCATCGGGGACGCCAACCTCAGTCAGGCCTCCAACTACCTCAAATTCGGAACCACGGCCATGGTCCTGAGCCTCATTGAGGCCGGCCAGGCTCCGAAGATCGAGGTCCACGAGCCGGTCCAGGCCCTTCAAGCCGTCAGCCATGACACCACACTGTCGGCAACGGTTCGGCTGCTCGACGGACGCAGGGTGACAGCCCTGGACCTCCAGTGGATGTTTTACGAGGCCGCAGCGAAACTGGCCCAGGAAACCGGCGTGGGTGATTCACTCTCCGGAGACGGCCACAGCCACGGGGTTCTCTCCCTCTGGGAATCCGTCTTGACCGCATTGGGCTCCGACGTGATGTCCGCGGCGTCGTCCGTGGAGTGGGTGGCGAAAAAGTCGATCCTGGAAGGGTACAGGAACAGGGACGGATTGGGCTGGGACGACGCCCGGCTCGGCCTGGTGGACCTTCAATGGTCGGACATCCGCCCCGAGAAGGGCCTCTACTACAGGCTGCTGTCCAACAACCGCATGCAGCGGGTAGTGGACGACGCCGACATCGCCCGGGCGGTGACGGAACCGCCGTCGGATACTCGCGCGTACTTCCGAGGTAAATGCGTCTCGAGGTTCGGCAAGGACGTGGTGGGCGCCAGCTGGGACTCTGTGATCTTCGATGTGCCGGGACTGGGGAAGCTGCAGCGCGTACCCACCCGCGAACCGTTGCGCGGGACCCAGGATCTGACCGGGGCACTCTTCGAACGCCACACTGAAGCGGGTCCTTTCCTTGCCGAATTGTTGGGTCAGAATCCGCCACCGGCAAGGGCCTGAGCCGGTGTGCGCCACAGGAACATTCGTACCTGTCCAAAGCCGCACGCGGCAGCCCGCAGCGTGGCAATATGGCAGTAGGAAGTCTCCAATTTCCGGGGACTGACAGTAGGGAGAAAGAAAATGGCAGCTCAGGAGCAGCAACAACCACAGTCACGGGAAACCGACGCTGAAGTGGACGTCCCGGAGGCTCCGCCTGCAGCGCCCGAAGCCCAGGCATCAGAGGCAACACAGGGCGTGGATGATCTCCTCGACGAAATCGACGGCGTACTGGAATCGAACGCCGAAGAGTTCGTCAGGGCCTTCGTCCAAAAGGGCGGCCAGTAACCGGCCCCACAGCAAGGACCTACCCCCGGACGGCGTGAGGCCGTCGGGCACGTGAACGCAGAGTCGAAGGAGTGCAGCAATGCAGGACCCATCAAACGGCCCCCTGGCCACCCAGGCAACGTCTTCATTCACCGAGCATCTGCAACGCTCGCGTCCTGAACTCCTTCCGTTCAATCAGCCACTGCCCGCCGGCTCCGTACCGGCCTCGCCGCATGCCACCACCATCGTGGCGTTGACGTATGCGGGCGGCGTGCTGATGGCGGGCGATCGCCGCGCCACCATGGGCAACGTCATCGCCAGCCGCCACATCGAAAAGGTGTTCCCGGCCGATGAATTCTCGGTGCTGGGCATCGCCGGCACGGCCGGCCTGGCAATCGACATCACGCGCCTTTTCCAAGTTGAGCTCGAACACTACGAAAAGATCGAAGGCACTTTGCTGAGCCTGGTGGGCAAAGCAAACCGCCTGGGTGCCATGATCCGGGGGAACCTGCCCATGGCGATGCAGGGGATGGCAGTCATTCCGCTTTTCGCCGGATTCGACCACGTCAGCGGCGTGGGCCGCTTGTTCTCCTACGACGTCACGGGCGGCCGGTACGAAGAGCAGGAACACCATTCGGTGGGATCGGGTTCAGTCTTCGCCAGGGGCGCGCTGAAAAAGCTGTGGAAACCGAATCTCTCCGAAGAAGACGCCGTCGCGGTAGCTGTCGAGGCACTCTATGACGCCGCAGACGACGACTCTGCCACCGGTGGACCGGACCCGGTACGCCAACTCTGGCCAGTGGTCTACACGGTGAAGCGCGCCGGAAACCGCAGGGTCCCGGAGCGCGATCTCGCCGCTATTGCCGGGGCAATCGTTGAATCGCGGGCCATCGCCGGACGGGAGGCCTGAGATGACGCAGCAGTTCTATGTTTCTCCTGAACAACTGATGAAGGACCGCGCCGACTTCGCGCGGAAGGGCATCGCACGCGGCCGGTCCGTCGTGGTCATCAGTTGCGCTGACGGCATTGCATTGATCGCGGAGAATCCCTCACCGTCCCTTCACAAAATCGGCGAAATCTACGACAAGATCGCCTTTGCAGCCGTAGGGAAGTACAACGAGTTCGAGAGCCTGCGGCAGGCGGGCGTCCGCTACGCCGATGTGCGCGGCTATTCCTATGACCGCGAGGACGTCACGGCCCGCGGCCTGGCCAGTGTGTACGCCCAAAGCCTCGGCGCTGTTTTCACTGCTGAACAGAAACCATTCGAGGTTGAACTGGCCGTGGCCGAGGTCGGGGCGACCCGGGAACAAGACCACCTCTACCGCCTGACCTTCGATGGTTCCATCGCTGACGAGAACGGTTTCGTCGTCATGGGCGGATTGGCGGAGCAGATTTCCGACGTCGTCAGCGGGGCTTGGGAGCCGGATCTCACCCTGCCGGGGGCCATGCGTTTGGCCTTGCGTGCTTTGGCTGCCGACAAGGAGCTCGAAGCCCTGCCGGCCACCGCCGTCGAAGCTGCTGTCCTTTACCGTGCTTCGGAGAGCCACCGCGGATCACGCAGGGCGTTCCGGAGGTTGCTGCCCGAGGACATGACCCGGTTGCTCACAGAGGAGGCCTGAGATGGACAAACGCATATTCGGCATCGAAACGGAATTCGGGATTTCCTATTCCAGCCCGGATTCGCGTCCCTTGGCACCGGAGGAAGTAGCCCGCTACCTCTTCAGGAAAGTAGTCAGTTGGGGGAGGTCTTCCAACGTCTTCCTGACCAACGGGTCGCGACTCTATCTGGATGTAGGTTCGCACCCGGAATATGCCACAGCTGAGTGCGATGACCTTGCCCAGCTCATTGCCCATGACAGGGCGGGCGAACTCATTCTCGATGACCTCGTGGACGAGGCCCAAAGCAGGCTGGCCGCCGAAGGCTTCAACGGAACCGTTTACCTTTTCAAAAACAACACGGATTCGGCGGGAAACTCCTACGGAAGCCACGAGAACTACCTGATTCCCCGCCGTGGTGAATTCTCGCGCTTGGCGGAAATCCTGATTCCGTTCCTGGTGACCCGGCAGTTGATCGCAGGCGCGGGCAAGGTATTGAAGACCCCGCACGGAGCTACGTTTGCCTTCTCCCAACGCGCAGACCACATCTGGGAAGGCGTGTCCTCTGCGACCACCCGTTCGCGTCCCATCATCAACACCCGGGACGAGCCACACGCTGACGCCGAGTTCTATCGTCGTCTCCACGTCATCGTCGGGGACTCCAACATGTCCGAAACAACGGCCCTGCTCAAGGTCGGTACTGTGGACCTGATTCTCCGGATGATCGAGTCCGGCGTCATCATGCGGGACATGCGCATGGAAAACCCCATCCGCAGCATCCGTGAGATCTCGCACGACCTGACAGGCCGGGCCCTGGTCCGCCTTGCCAACGGCAGGCAGCTCACAGCCCTTGATATCCAGCGCGAATACCTCACGAAGGTCACTGACTTCGTCGCCACCAATGGGGCGCACAACGCGCATGTTCCCTTGATCCTGGATCTGTGGAAGCGCACCCTGGATGCCATTGAAAGCGGCGACACCAGCACCATTGACACTGAGGTTGACTGGGCTATCAAGAAGAAGCTCATGGATGGCTATATGGGACGGCACGGGCTCGGCCTCGATTCGCCCCGGATTGCCCAACTCGACCTCACGTACCATGACATCTCACGGCAGCGGGGCTTGTTCTTCCTGCTCCAGGCCAGGGGAGCGGCCCGCCGCCTGGTCACTGAGACCGACGTCAAGGACGCCGTGGACGCACCTCCTCAGACCACCCGCGCCAAGCTCCGTGGCGACTTCGTTCGCCGGGCCCAGGAACTTGGCCGCGACTACACCGTCGACTGGGTCCACCTGAAATTGAATGACCGCGCGCACCAGACCATTCTCTGCAAGGACCCCTTCCGGAGCGACGACGAACGGGTGGATGCGCTTCTGGACTCCATGGGCTGATCGGCGCTTTAAGCTGGTTCCCAGCTTCGCGGGCTATTCTGGATAGTGGTCTCTTTCCAGGAGACAACCTGCTTGGAGGCGTCATTCGCTGTTCCGAGTGTCCTTTGCCCCGACGAAAGTGTCTTTTTTGTGCGCCGACTCCTAGCAATTCTTCTTCCTGCCCTGCTGCTCATCACCGCGTGCGGGGGAAGCAACGCGGCACCTGAGCCCACCAGCCAGTCCGCAGGTGACATCTCCAAGCTCGACTCCGTGAAAGTGACGGACAACGGCAACGACAAAGCACCGGGCGTTGAATTCTCCAAGCCGCTCAGCGTGTCCGAACCCACAGTCAAGGTGGTCAAGGAAGGTGACGGAGAGCGCGTGAAGGCCGGGCAAACGGCCGAACTCGTCTACGTAGCCATGGACGGCAACGACGGCAAGACCGTTGAAGACGCCTACGCCAACGGACCCCAGCCAATTGAACTGACGGACGAACTGAAGTCCGGCAACCAGCAGATCTACAACGCGATCGTTGGTGCCAAGATTGGCTCGCAGATTGCCTTCGCCGCTCCTGGCAACGCCGGAGCGTCGCCTGCGGCCGCCACCCAGCTGGTTGTCTTCAAGCTGCTCTCCGCCAAGGATCCTGCTCCGGTACTGGACAAGCCTGAAGGCGACCCCGTAACTCCTCCCGCCGGCCTTCCAACTGTGAAGGAAGACGACAAGGGTATTCCGCAGATCTCCATTGACGGCGTCGCAGCCCCCAAGGAGCTCATCGCCCAGGACCTCATTAAGGGCAAGGGTGCAGCCGTCAAGGCATCAGACACCCTGACCGTGAACTACGTTGGCGTCAACCTCGTGGGCGGAACCAAGTTCGATTCCAGCTACGACCGCGGAAAGCCCGCCAGCTTCCCCCTCACCGGCGTTATCAAGGGCTGGACGCAGGGCCTCGAGGGCAAGACCGTAGGCTCCCGTGTCCTCTTGGTTATTCCTCAGGACCTCGCCTACGGCGCGGCCGGCCAGGGCCAGGCCAAGGGTGACCTTGTCTTCGTCGTAGACATCCTGGGCGTCAAGTAACCCCATCGCAATCTGCAGGCACTGGCATAGGCTGGTTCCTGACACCAATCCATCACCCACACCAAGGAGTAACCATGTCATTTGGTCAGCGTGACTTCGACCGCACCAAGCCGGAGATTGATTTCCCCGAAGGCGACGTCCCCACGGACCTCGTCATCACGGACCTCATCGAGGGCACCGGCCGCGAAGCCCAGGCCGGGGACACCGTCTCCACCCACTATGTTGGGGTTGCCTGGTCCACTGGCGAAGAGTTCGACGCTTCATGGGGCCGTGGAGCCCCCCTGGACTTCCGTGTAGGCGTGGGCCAGGTTATCCAGGGTTGGGACCAGGGCCTGCTGGGCATGAAGGTCGGCGGTCGTCGTCGCCTTGAAATCCCCTCGGAGCTGGCCTACGGCTCGCGCGGTGCCGGCGCAGCCATTAAGCCGAACGAAGCCCTGATCTTCGTCGTTGACCTTGTGGCTGTCCGCTAAGGAACTGCCGTCCCGCAAGGCGCGTCACCTCCCGGTTAACCCCGGCTGGTGACGCGCCTTGCTGTTTTCCCCCCGGTCTTTAGTAACGTAGCAACCGTGTCCGCATCCCGCACTGAACGACTCCTGAACCTTCTCCTTGCATTGCTCAATACCAGGGTGGGCCTTTCACGCTCCATCCTGCGCGAAAAGGTCTACCACGACACCGCCGGAAATGACGTCGCTTTCGGGCGCATGTTTGAGCGCGACAAGGCCGACCTGAAGCAGTTCGGCTTCGAGGTTGAGACCTTGATGGACCCCGGCAGTTTCGGTGCGGACGATCCCGCTTCGGCCCGCTACCGGATCGGTAAGGACTCCAACAGGCTTCCGGAAGTGCACCTGACGCCAGCCGAGTGTACGGTCCTCCTGCTGGCAGCCCAACTGTGGGAACGGGCGGCCCTTGGAAACGCCGCCGCAAATGCCGTCCGTAAGCTCCAGGCCGCCGGTGGCTTCACCGACGTCGACCTTCCAGCAGGCGTTCAGCCGCGTATCAAGCCGGCGGGCCAAGCATTCGACGACGTCGTTGCAGCCATGCACGGCAGGCATCCTGTCCGCTTCGGCTACCTTGCCGTCAGCACCGGGCGCGAGGAAACACGGGAAGTGGAGCCATGGGGATTGGGCAGCCGCTTCGGCCAGTGGTACCTGGTGGGCTTTGACAGGGGGAGGGGAGCCAAACGGATCTTCAGGCTTTCACGGATGACCACGGCACTGACCGTTGTGTCCGGGAGCAGCTTTGACCCACCCGAGGGCTTCAACGCGCGCATGGAGCTTGATTCGCTCAAGGAACTGCCCCTCCAAGAGGCCACCCTGGATGTGGACAGAGACCGCTTACTGGCGCTCCGCAAACGGGCCAGCGCCACGGGACATTCGGGGGTAGACGTGACCCGGGACCGGATCGCTGTCGACTTCCGCGACCCTGAACAGCTCGCCGAAGAGCTGGCCTCCTACGGTCCCCACGTAAAGGTGACGGAACCAGCGGAGTTGCGGGCCGCCGTCGTACGCCGCCTCAAAAGCGCCCTTGACTTCGACGCCGCACCTGCTGTGGATGTGGAGTTCCCCGAGGCTGGCCGTGCACCGCGCGCCCGGAAACGCACATCGGAGGACCAGCTGGCCAGAATGCTGCAGTTGGTGCCCTTCCTGGTCCATCACCAGGGCCTGCACATCCAAGAGGTGGCAGACCGCTTCGGCATCTCGCGCAAAGAGTTGATCGACGACCTGAAAATTCTGATCTGCTCGGGGCTTCCGGAAGGCTATCCGGACGACCTGCTGGATATCCAGTGGGAAAACGACCACGTGTACATCTCAGAGCACCTGGACCTGAACCGGCCGGTGCGCTTCAGCGAAGACGAGGCAGCCGCGTTGCTGACGGGCCTTGCGATGCTGGGCGACCTGCCCGCCCTGGCGGGTATGGCGGACCAGGAATCCGGCAGTGCGTTGGAGTCCGTGACGATCAAACTGACCGGTGCCGCCGGCCAAGCAGGCCGTTTGGCCGGTTCCGTGGCCGGGCAGTCGGTAGCACCCCAGCAATCCCAAGCGTTCGCCACCATCACCCAGGCCATCAGGGACGGCCGGCAGCTACGGCTTCGGTATTTGTCCCTGCAACGCGACGAGGTGACAGAACGTGATGTTGACCCACTGCGGCTCTATTCGATGGACAACATCTGGTACTTCGAGGCGTACTGCCACAGCAAGGCAGGTATCCGTAACTTCCGGCTGGACAGGGTGGAGGCGTTGGAACCGAACGGTCGTGCGTCCTCCGGCCAGGCAGCCACGGACCAGGACTTTCCGGCGCGCCTGTTCACTCCCGGCGACGACGACGTTGTGGTGGTCCTGCAGTTGACCCGCCAGGGCGCCGGGCTTGCAGATGACTACTATGCCGAGCGCACGGCCCAACTGCCCGACGGCGGCTTGCTCGCCGAAGTGCGGTTCGGCGACGCCGGTTGGCTGCCCATGTTCGTCTCACAGCACGGCGGTACGGTCCGGATCCTGCATCCCGGGTCTTTGCGCGACGAGGCAGTGGCTTGGCTGATGGCTGCCCTGGCACAGTACGACGATGCTTCCGACGCCCAGGCTGGCTAGACTACTCAGATGCCTTGGTGGTTTTGGATCCTGCTGTGGATCGCACTCGTAGCCCTTGCCCTGCTCCTGCACCTGACCTTGGGTTATCGCCTGTTCAGGAAATTCATGGCAACTGTTCATGAACTGGGCGACGCCGGGAAACGTTTCAGCAACCTTTCTCCTGTCGCGGAAACCTCCGATGTGGAAGTGGCGGAAAAGCGCCCCGAACCTGGGTCCGCAATTTTTGCCTCACCGGATCAGATGCGTCATGATTACCTGACGGCCAAAGCCTCCCGGCAGGAAGTTCGCCGCCAGAAGCGCGTCCAGCGCAAAGCGGAGCGGGGTCAGCCGCAATCCCTGCACGACATTGAATTCAGTTAGACGTAGGATGTATCCAAAAGGAAAGGACCTCCCACATGAGGCTTGAAGGCTGGCATCTCATCATCATCATCGTTCTGGCTCTGGTGCTTTTTGCAGCACCAAAGCTGCCGTCCATGGCGCGCAGCATTGGACAGTCGATGCGTATTTTCAAGTCTGAGGTCCGGGAAATGAAGAAGGACGGTTCTTCCGAGACGAAGGATTCCCAGAACGGTTCGGACCCCGTTGAAGGCAGGGTTGTGGGCCACCCGGACGCCACGACCCCCGACATGAAGGCCCGGAACACCGGCGAAACTGACGTTCCGCCTTCCAACCGCGTCTAAAGAGAAGTGGTAGAGACGAAGGGGCGCAAGGCCAACCCCGAAGCCCGGATGGCGCTCCTTGACCATCTCAAGGAGCTGAAGAACCGGCTCTTCAAGGCTGCAATCGGCGTCATCCTCGGGACAGTGGTGGGCTTCATCGTCTATCAGCCGCTCCTGGAGGCCCTGATCAAACCGATCAAGGACCTCAATGAGAAAGAGGGTCGCGCCGCCACGCTGAACTTTGACGGCGTGGCCAGTTCGTTCGACCTCATGGTTCAAGTCTCCGTGTTCCTTGGGGTGTTGCTGTCCAGTCCCGTGTGGATTTACCAGCTCTGGGCTTTCATCGTTCCCGGCTTGCACAAGAAGGAACGCCGCCTCGCGTTGTCCTTCGTCGCTGCGGCTGTTCCGCTGTTCATCGGAGGCGTCCTTCTCGCCTGGCTTGTCCTGCCTAACGCGGTGCGGGTCCTGACGGACTTCACCCCCGTGGGTGGCTCAAACTTCATCAGCGCCGAAATCTATCTGGCCTTTGTCCTTCGGCTCCTCCTGGCCTTCGGCATTGCCTTCCTGGTACCCGTGGTACTCGTCGGCCTGAACCTGGCCGGCATCGTCAAAGGCAAGCAGCTGGTCAAGAGCTGGCGCATCACCATCTTCCTGGTGTGCCTCTTCGCCGCCATGGCCGCTCCCGGCGCGGACGCGATGAGCATGTTCTATCTTGCTGCCCCCATGCTGCTGCTCTTCTTCGCAGCTATCGGGTTGTGCCTGCTTAATGACCGCCGACGTGAACGCCGTGCCATCAAGCGCGCTGCCGAGACGGAGGCCACTGCCGATATCGCCACCCCGGCCGCAGATCTGGAGAATCTGTAGACGTTGGGCCACTAGGCTTGATGCATGTCTTCGTTTTCCGGGTCTCCATCTCCATCCGAGCGTTACCAGGCGGCAGCGCAAAGGGCAGCGGAGGCAAAAACCTACCTCGGCTCCTTCGCCGGTTCACTCGACTTCGAACTGGACGACTTCCAACGTGAAGCTTGCAAGTCACTCCAGGAGGGGCGGGGCGTGCTGGTGGCAGCCCCCACCGGCGCCGGGAAGACAATCGTCGGCGAGTTCGCCATCTACCTGGCCCTTCAGCGGGGGCTTAAGGCTTTCTACACCACCCCCATCAAGGCCCTGAGCAACCAGAAGTTCTCGGAATTGGCAGAGAAGTACGGAGCAGCGAATGTTGGCCTGCTGACAGGCGACACCACCATCAACGGCGATGCACCGGTAGTGGTGATGACCACAGAAGTGCTGCGGAACATGCTGTACGCCGATTCGGAGACGCTCAGCGATCTTGGTTATGTCGTCATGGACGAGGTCCATTACCTTGCCGACCGTTTCCGCGGAGCCGTCTGGGAAGAAGTCATCATCCACTTGCCCAGCGAAGTGCAGGTGGCGTCCCTGAGCGCAACCGTTTCCAACGCCGAAGAGTTCGGTGCCTGGTTGGACACTGTTCGCGGCGATACCGACGTCATCGTTTCTGAACACCGGCCGGTGCCGTTGTGGCAACATGTCATGGTGGGCAGGGAGATCGTGGATCTCTTTGCCGGCGACACCTCTTTCGACGAAATCGCGCCCGTGGCCCCCGGCGCGCAGGAAACCGACGCCCCGGACCTCTCGGACGCACCGGAAGTATCCAGCGAGACCAACTCACGCCGCCGCGTCTCGCCCAAGGGAGCATCCACCCCGAAAGTACGGCAAGCAGTCACCGGTCCCGAGTTTGAAGTTAACCCGGACCTTCTGGCCATGGCCCGTTCCGAGAGCCGGATGAACCTGGGAGGCCGGTTCGGACATGGCGGCCGGAGCCGTCGTCGAAACGACCGGCACCGCGACGACAGGCAACAATCAGAACAACGCAGTCCCGTCCGCAAGGCCAGCCGCCCGCAGGTGATCGAGAGCCTGAGGCGCCAGGATCTGCTTCCAGCCATCACTTTCATCTTCTCGCGTGCCGGATGCGATGCCGCCGTGGCCCAGTGCGCTGCCTCGGGGCTGTGGCTCACCACGGAACGAGAGCAGCAGATCATCGCCCAGCGGGTGGATGAGGCCAGCCATGAGATCCCTGCCGACGACCTGGATGTCCTCGGGTTCTGGGGATGGCGTGACGGCCTGGTCCGGGGCTTTGCCGCCCACCACGCCGGAATGCTGCCCACCTTCAAGGAAGTGGTGGAAAAGCTTTTCGCAGACGGACTGGTCAAGGCCGTCTTTGCCACCGAAACGCTGGCCCTCGGCGTCAACATGCCCGCGCGTTGCGTGGTCCTGGAGAAACTTGAGAAGTTCAACGGCGAAGCCCACGTCAACATCACGGCGGGGGAGTACACCCAGCTGACCGGTCGGGCCGGGCGGCGTGGTATCGATGTCGAAGGCCACGCCGTTGTCCTGTGGCAACCGGGCACGGATCCCGCTGCTGTTGCCGGCCTCGCGTCCAGGCGCACCTACCCCCTGAATTCCAGTTTCAGGCCCACGTACAACATGAGCATCAACCTCATTGCCCAGTTCGGCCGGGCGCGGGCCCGTGAAATCCTGGAGTCGTCCTTCGCCCAGTTCCAAGCGGACCGTTCGGTCGTTGGCCTGGCCAGGCAGGTCCGTGGCCGGGAAGAGTCGTTGGCCGGGTACGCGAAATCCATGCAGTGTCACCTGGGTGACTTCACCGAGTACGCCAAACTGCGGCGGGACCTCAGCGACGCTGAAAACAACGCAGCCCGCGACCACCAGCGCGCCCGAAAGTCACGCGTTGCCGACTCCCTCGCGCGGTTGATCCCCGGTGATGTCATCAGCATCTACAGCGGCCGGCTGGCGGGGCATGCGGTGGTACTGGATATCGACCCGCACGCCCGCGAACCACGTCCGTCAGTGCTGACCCAGGACAACCAGCTGCGGAGGATCGGTGTCCACGACCTCGACGGCCCTGTGTCGCCGGTGACCCGGATCAGGATACCGAAGTCGTTCAACGCCAAGGTTCCCAAGTCCCGCCGCGATCTGGCATCATCGATGCGCCACGCCGTCAGCGAAGACGCACCGAAGCGCCACCGGAACAGCAGGCATGAGGACTTCGGCCTCGGGGCCCGGCTACCGGACCAGGAACAGAGGATCGCGGACCTCCGCCGTGCCCTGCGGGCACATCCCTGCCACGGCTGCAGCGAAAGGGAGGACCATGCACGGTGGTCCGAGCGCTGGTGGAAGCTGCGCAAGGAGACGGACGGACTGGTCCGCCAGATCCAGGGCCGCACCAATACCATCGCGAAGACGTTCGACCGGGTATGCGAGGTTCTCGCCACCTACGGTTACCTGGAAACAAACGACGCCGGTCAGGTCACCATCAGTGCCGACGGACAGCGTCTTCGCCGGATCTACGGCGAGAAGGACTTGTTGATCTCCCAGTCCATCCGCCAAGGAGCCATCAACGACCTCGACGCAGCCGAACTGGCATCGTTCGCCAGCACCTTGGTGTACCAGGCCAAGCGGGAGGACCGCGGACTTAGGCCGAAGATGCCATCGGTGTCCCTGGAAACGGCTGTCGATGTGGTTGTCCGGGAATGGTCCCGGCTGGAGGATACCGAGGAACAACACCGTCTTCCCTTGACGGGAGAACCGGAGCTGGGCCTGATGTGGCCAATGTACAAGTGGGCCAAGGGCCGCCATCTCCAGGACGTGCTCAGCGGAACCGACCTGGCGGCGGGAGATTTCGTCCGTTGGGCCAAGCAGGTGGTGGACCTCCTGGACCAGCTGGCCAAGATCCCACAGCTTGACCCCCGCTTGGGCCGGATCTGCCGGGAGTCCATCGACCTGGTCCGCCGGGGTGTCGTGGCCTACTCCACAGTCGCCTAGCGCGCTGATCACCTGTCCCACGAATTATTCGTTGCCCATGCTCAAGGAGCTCACCACATGAACCAGCCCGGCACGCCTGTCGGCCAGCAACACCAAGGATCCGGCCGTCGGGTCACCATGTACCGCAACGGATCGATCTACACCGCGGCAGATCCTTTTGCGACTGCCATGGTGGTGGACGGAGACACCGTGGCGTGGGTGGGGTCTGAGCCAGCGGCCACCTCCATTGCGGATTCGTCCATGGAAATCATCGATCTCCATGGCGCCCTCCTGGCTCCGGGCTTCGTGGATTCGCACGCCCACCTGACCGAAACCGGACTGGCCCTCGGAGGACTCCAACTCGGCACCGTTCGTTCAGCAACAGAACTGCTCGACGCCGTCGCAGCCGCAGGCGGTTCGGGCACCATCCTGGGTCACGGCTGGGATGAAACGACGTGGAACGATCCCACGCTGCCCAGCCTTGAAGAGATCCAGCGCGCAGCAGGGGACCGGCAGGTCTACCTGTCCCGCGTCGATGTCCACTCCGCATTGGTCTCGGCCTCCCTGGTGGCGACTGCAGGCCTTGACGACCTCGACGGGTATACCGGGACGGCCCGTGTGGTGCGGGCGGCGCATACGGCTGCCCGCCTCCACGCACGACGATTCCCGGAAGCAGAACGGCGCACCTACCAGGAACTGGCTTTGAAGGAGGCCGCCTCCCACGGTTACGTGGCATTGGCTGAAATGTCGGCGCCGCATATATGCGGGCCGGAGGACCTGCGAATGGCCGCGTCTTGGAACGAGCACGGGGACCGCCCGCAAATCCTCCCGTACTGGGGCGAACTGGCGTCCTCGGAGGAGCACGCCCAGGAAATTCTGGAAGGTCTGGGCACCCATGTCCTGGGCCTTGCGGGTGATCTCAACATGGACGGTTCCATCGGTTCCAGAACGGCTGCGTTGCTGGAGGATTACTCTGATGCCCCCGGACAGCGCGGCAGTCTCTACCTTTCGGTGGACGAGGCCGCCAAACATCTGGCGGCGACGTCGGCCTTGGGCCTGCAGGCCGGCTTCCATGTCATAGGCGACGCCGGCCTGGGCGCCGTTCTGGACGCCCTGGATTCCGCAGCGGCCGAGGTAGGGGAGCAGCGCATCCGCGCAGCCGGCCACAGGCTGGAACATGTGGAGATGGCGGACCAGTCCGCCATTGACAGGCTTGCCAAGTACTCGGTGACCGTCAGCGTCCAGCCCGGCTTTGACGCCGCCTGGGGTGCTCCTGGCGGGTTGTATGAACAACGCCTGGGCAATCGCAGCCGCAGCATGAACCCCTTTGCTTCGTTCTATTCCAGTGGTGTGCCCATCGCCTTTGGCAGTGACAGCCCTGTCACTGCACTACGCCCTTGGTCCAGCGTCCGCGCCTGCCTTGAGCACAGCAACCCCGACCAGCGCATCTCGGCACGGGCGGCATTCCTGGGACATACCCGTGCAGGATGGCGGGCTGCCAAGCACCGCAACCCCCTCATGGGGCAGCTGGTTCCCGGCGCTCCGGCCAGCTTCGCCGTCTGGGAAGTCGACGAGCTGATGGTCCAAGTAGCGGACAGCCGGGTCCAGTCCTGGAGCACTGATCCCCGCGCACGGACACCGCTGCTGCCCGCCCTCGACACCGGGGCGGACCCGCGCTGCCTGCAGACGGTCCACCAAGGCCGTGAGCTCTTTGCCCACGAGTCACTGCGCGTGTAGCCGAGGATCATCCGGGCAACATCCCGACCACTGTGGCCGACGCCACAGACGCAAAAGTCCTGGCCGCCGTCGTCCTATAATGGAGAGTTGCGCCAGAACGCCAGCTGCCAGGCTGGTCCGGCACACTGACCGCTCCATCAAGGAAAGGCCTCTTCTTGCGTGTCCTGACGATCATTCCCACCTACAACGAGCTGGAATCGCTCCCCGTGACGCTGGGACGGCTGCGCGCCGCAGTTCCCGAATCCGACGTCCTGGTGGTCGACGACAACAGCCCTGACGGCACGGGAAAGCTTGCCGACGACTTCGCCGCAAAGGACAGCCAGGTCCACGTCCTGCACCGCAAGGGCAAGGAGGGTCTTGGGGCTGCCTACATCGCCGGCTTCAAGTGGGGCCTGGCAGCCGGTTATGACGTCCTCGTCGAGATGGACGCGGATGGTTCACACAAGCCCGAACAACTGCCACTGCTCCTTGACGCCGTGAAGGACGGAGCGGATCTGGCCATGGGCTCCCGCTGGGTCCCGGGTGGGAGCGTGGTGAACTGGCCACTCTACCGTCAGGCCATCTCCCGCATCGGCAGCACGTACGCCCGCATCATGCTCGGCGTAAAGATCAAGGACGTGACCGGCGGATACCGCGCCTTCCGCCGCAGTACGCTTGAGGCACTGAAGCTGGACGAAGTGGAGTCGGTCGGCTACGGCTTCCAGGTTGACCTTGCCTGGCGAGTGGCCAAGCTTGGCCTCCGCATCGAGGAGCGCCCCATCACCTTCGTTGAGCGCGAACTCGGGGCATCGAAAATGAGCGGCAACATTGTGGTCGAAGCCATGATCAACGTCACCAAGTGGGGATTGGCAGCGCGCTGGGCCAAGCTGACCGGCAAGTCAACCGAAATGGCAAAGTAGTTCTTACAGCAAAAGGCCGGATCTGGTTCCCAAGGGAAACCGGACCCGGCCTTTTTGCGTGTTTGTGGAAACTATGCCGAACGGCGTTCCCCGCGGCGCTCACGAAGAATGTTGAGGCGATCCTCAAGGATCTGCTCCAGCTCGGGAAGGCTGCGGCGTTCCAGCAGCATGTCCCAGTGCGTGCGGACGGCTTTTTCGTTGGCATCCACGGGACGCTCGCCATCGACCAGGAGCGCTTCCTTACCGGTTTTGGAAACCCACACAGGAGGGATCTCCGCTTCGGAAGAGAAGGTTACGAAGACCTGCTCGCCATCCTCGCAACGGTACTCGACCCGCTGGCGCGGTGCCGGTTCAACGCCGGATTCAGTTTCCATGCTTTGGGCGCCAAGACGCATACCCCGCAGGCTGCGATCGCTCATGATTACTCCCTCTGTCTGTTCGCGGAGCAGCAACTCCGCGCTAGCCGTAAGCCGTTTTCACGATCCCTACGGACTACTTCTGCACACCTTGCATCACTAATTGCAACGCCTGGCCAAGCTTTAATGTTCCGTCCACGCTGAACCAGCCGGACAAATATCCTATTATACGCTGATCTTTGCCGACTACTCAAAGCAGGCGGACGCAGCGAGCGGCCAGCCGGAATGGCTGACCGCTCTTGACCTTGCTATGAGCTGGAACTACTCCGTCGGACGGGTAGGTTCCACTGTCCCTGCCGGCTCAGGTTCCTTGGTGCCGCCGTCGAAAAGCCCTGCAACCGGGGAGTCCCCGCCGTTGCCTCCAAGTGCGCCGCCAATACCCTTGAGGGCCTCGCCTACTTCACTGGGAATGATCCAGAGCTTGTTCGAGGTGCCCTCCGCGATCTTCGGAAGGGTCTGCAGGTACTGGTACGCCAGCAGCTTCTGGTCCGGGTTGCCCTTGTGGATGGCATCAAAGACCTTTTGGATGGCCTGGGCTTCACCATCTGCGCGGAGGATGGCGGCCTTGGCATCACCTTCGGCCGCAAGGATGGCGGCTTGGCGCTGACCCTCAGCGGTCAGGATCTGGGACTGCTTGGTACCTTCGGCAGTCAGGATGGCCGCACGGCGGTCCCGCTCTGCACGCATCTGCTTTTCCATCGAGTCCTGGATGGAGTGGGGCGGGTCGATCGCCTTGAGCTCTACCCGGGAGACGCGGATTCCCCAGCGTCCCGTTGCCTCGTCCAGCACACCACGCAACTGACCATTGATCTGGTCGCGTGAAGTCAGTGCTTCTTCCAGGTTAAGCCCACCCACCACGTTACGAAGCGTGGTGGTGGTCAGCTGTTCCACGGCCTGGATGTAGTTGGCGATCTCGTACGTTGCCGCCCGTGGATCAGTGACCTGGAAGTAGACCACGGTGTCAATGGAAACAACCAGGTTGTCTTCAGTGATGACCGGCTGCGGTGGGAAGGACACGACTTGCTCACGCAGGTCGAGCAGTGGCAGGAGCCTGTCGACAAACGGTATCAGGATGGTCAGTCCCGGGTTAAGCGTGCGCTGGTACTTGCCGAGCCGTTCAACGACGCCGGCACGTGCCTGCGGAATGATCCTTACCGAGCGGACCAACACGATGATGACAAAAATGACGAGAACAATCAGCACAATTGCCGCTGCTGTTCCTCCTAAGCCGTCCATACATCTCCTTCGTTCCCCAATTGCGTGGTTTGATGCGGCTGTTCGCGGGCAGGCAACCCGGTCCGGGAACAACCTGAAATCTTGAGTGCGCCGAAGCGTCAGCGGGGGCTGTTGTCGGCAGCCGAGGCGACCACCGCCGTCGCCCCGTCAATTTTGGTGACCTGAACGGTGGCGCCGGCGTCGATGACACCAGCCGCGCTGCGGGCGCTCCAAACGTCCCCACCAATTTTCACCAGCCCGCTGGTGCTGCTCACGGCTTCAATGACGAGGGCAGGCTGGCCTATGAGCCGGTCTATGTTGGACAGCTGTTCCGTGGGGCCCTTGCGCAGGTGGTTCAAGGCTACTGGCCGGACAAAAACGATCATCAGAAGGGACACCACGCAGAAGATGACGATCTGCAGCCAAAGATCGGCGCCGGAGAAGTCCGCAATGAGCCCGGCAAGCGCACCGCCGCCCAGCATGATGAAGAAGAGATCGAGAGTCAGCATCTCCACCACTGCGAACGCGAGGAAGACTGTAAGCCATAGGGCCCACCAGTTCTCGCCGAGCCATTCAAACATCGTTCCCCCTTGGTCCCGGATCCCGCGAGCGGGATCACAGTCGCTGTTCCTCCATCCTAGCCCGCGGCGCGGTCAAGCGTCAGGACGTGGTGAACACGCTGATCCGGAACTTGGCCGTGGTGTCCATGTCCTCGTCTGACGCCGCCAGTTCGGACAGCTGCTCCTGACGGAGATGGTGTCCAGCGGGGCCCATGTAGGCGAGGTCGGCTACTTCGCTTCCCGACAACACCAGCGGCACATCCAGGGAACGGCTGGTGGGCGAATCGAACCAGCCGCTCATGGACTCGGCCAGCCGTTCTTCCTTCCCCTCCTCGATCCCGAGCATCCCTGTCCTCGCAGCGATCTCCTGGAGGTGGCCGGGCCGCGGCGTCACCACCAGCAACGATCCTCCCGGGCGCAGAACCCGCGCGAACTCCGCAGGATTCCGCGGCGCGAAAACAACCGTCACGACGTCCGCCGAGTTATCCGCCATGGGCAATGGACGCCAAATGTCCCACACCACATTGGCGGCCCCGGGGTTGAGCCGTGCCGCACGCCGAAGGGCGAACTTGGAAATGTCCATCCCAACGGCGCTAGCCCCCGTTGCGTCCATAACAGTGCGGAGGTAATGGCCGGTGCCGGTTCCGGCGTCGAGAACCAGTGGTTCCGGCCCTCGGATGGCCTCCGCAGCCATCTCTGCCAGCCCCGTGGCCAATTTCGCGTAGTGCCCTGCTTCCAGGAACCTGACCCTGGCAGCCACCATCTCGGCCGTGTCCGCTTCGAAAGCCGTTCCTTTGCCCGTAAGGAAGTTGAAATAGCCTTGCTTGGCAGCATCAAACAGATGCCCGGTCCGGCAAGCGAGGGTTGCCGGACGGGCATCACGCAACTCGAAAAGTCCTTGGCAAACAGGGCATCGCAGGGCGGAGACGGCGTCGGACAACATGGCCTCAATCCTACGGTGGACGGAGTGTCTGGTGCCGCCGGACAGGCCACCCCGCTAGGCTCACCATCGTGAAACCAGAGCAGCTGCCCCTGTTGAACTCCGTGTCCGCCCCGGCGATACACCCTGACGGCACGAAGGCGGTGGTATCGGTCACAAGACCGGATTTCGACGCCGACAGTTACGTTGGCCAGCTCTGGTCGGTCCCCTTGGACAACACCAAATACCCGCGTCGCATCACCCGAGGGTTCAGGGACACTTCCCCGGCATTCTCACCGGACGGGCTTGTCCTCGCCTTCCTGCGAAGCGATCCCGGGGGCAAGCCCCAAGTGTTCGTCGTGGAGTCAGCGGGCGGCGAACCGCAGAGGATCACAAACCAGGCCGCCGGTGTGGAAAGCTTCGTCTGGGCGCCGGACTCGCACCGCATCGCCTTCCAGGCCAGGGTCCCCGAACGGGGGCGTTATGGAACCATCGATGGCGTCGGTCCGGGAGCCGAAGACCCTCGCTATATCGTTGCCAACCAGTACATAATGAACGGCGTCGGCTATACCGCCGACCAGCGCCAGCAACTCTTCGTGGTTGACGTTCCCGAACTGGGTGGCGAGCCCGCGGTAACGCCCCGGGGACGGTCCGCCCACGAGCAACCCGTGCCGGAAGGCCTTGGTCTCCCCGCCTCTCGGCAGCTCACTTTCGGCGATTCCGACCATACATCGCCCGCCTTCTCGGCTGATGGGGCCCACCTCTATTTCGTCGCCGCGCTTCATGAAGGTCACGACGACGACCTTGTCACCTCGGTCTTCAGGGTGGATGCTGCGGGAGGCGAGCCGGTCGTCGTCGAACCTGCCAACCGGACACCGCAGACCGTCAGCGCTGTGAGGGCTTCGGAGGATGGCCGGTGGTTGTTTTTCATTGCGCAGGATCTCGGAGATACCGGCAGGGACTTCGTGGCGCGGAATTCTGTTCTCCACGCGATGCCGTCCGGTGGGGGAGAGGCCGTGGCACTTACCGACGTCGAACACCTGGACGTCTCGGGCCCGCTGGAAACAAGCGGGCCGGCAAGCGTCCTTGTGCTGAACACCGCCTTGGGCAGTGTCGAACTCCTGGATGTCACTGCGGATGGCACGATCACTCCGCTGGTCTACGGTGCCCGGGTAGTCATCGGGGCATCTGTTGCGGCCAACGGGGAGACCGCAGTGACGCTTTCTGATGCTTCAACGGTCGGGGATGTGGCGTCACTGGAACGTGGAGAACTTCGCCTTCTGACCGACTTCTCAGGGAACCTGCGGAACAACTCCACAGTAATTGAGCCCAAGGATTTCGAGGCCGAATCCAGCGACGGTCACCCCGTTCACGGTTGGCTGGTCATGCCGGAAGGCCCAGGGCCCCACCCGGTCCTCCTGACCATCCACGGCGGCCCCTTCTCCCAATACACGGGGGCTTTCTTTGACGAGGCCCAGGTGTACGCAGCGGCCGGGTATGCGGTGGTGATGTGCAACCCCCGTGGATCCTCAGGCTATGGACAGGAACATGGGCGGGCCATCAAGGGGCAGATGGGCACTCTCGACATGCAGGACGTGATTGCCTTCCTTGACGCAGTGTTGTCATCCCATGCGTCTTTGGACCCGGAGCAAGTGGGCATCATGGGCGGTTCCTACGGCGGCTACTTGACCGCGTGGATCATCGCACACCACCACAGGTTCACAGCAGCGATCGTGGAGCGGGGATTCCTTGATCCCGTCAGCTTTGCCGGCTCCTCGGACATTGGCTGGTTCTTCGGCAGCGAATACACAGGACCAACGCGGGAGCAGATGGACGCCCAAAGTCCGATGGCGGTCGTCGAAAATGTCAAGACGCCAACACTGGTAGTGCACAGTGAAAATGATCTGCGTTGCCCCATTGAACAAGGCCAGCGCTATTACGCGCACTTGAAGGCGCAGGGAGTGGATACGGCCCTGCTGGTTTTTCCGGGTGAGGACCACGAGCTGTCCCGTTCCGGGACGCCGCATCATCGACGTCAGCGCTTCGAGTACATCCTCAAATGGTGGGCAAAGTATCTTCCGACCACCGCAAACCGGCCCGCGGCATAGGACTCCGGCCACTCACCGGCTTCAACCAAGGAAACCGAGTGCGCTGCGGGCTTCTTCAATGTCCGGAGAAGCCCAACGGGCCGTGTGCTCGGCGTTGCTGGCCAAGGACCGGGTCTCAGCCTTATCCAGGTACAGGACACCGTGGAGATGGTCGGTTTCATGCTGGACGATACGCGCCTGCCACCCCGAGAACCATTCCTCAACAGGTTCACCGGAAGGCGTGGCATAGGACAACTCAACATTCCGGTGCCGTTCCACCACAGCCTGATACCCCGGGACTGAGAGGCATCCTTCATAGAACGACGCTGTTTCCTGACCCAAGGGCCGGTACGTCGGATTGACGATGGCGAAAAAGTCCAACTGCTCCCGGTGGCGCACCTCAGCGGAGACAGGATCGATTTCGTACTTGTCCTCCAGGACAGCCAGCTGCAGGGGAATACCGAGTTGTGGAGCTGCCAGGCCAACACCCGGCGCTGCATGCATAGCCTCGCGCATCCGGTCGATCAGTGCCAGGAGTTCGACGTCGTCGAGCTGGCCGTCGTACGGCGCGGCGAGCTGGCGCAGCACCGGGTGCCCCGCCTGGACGATGGCGGGCAGTTCTTCCGAGTCCAACAGTCTTCGGACGGCGTCCCGGATTTGGAGGGGATTGAAGTCCGTAGCGGGACTCTTGGCTCCGGGATGAGTTTGATGCGTCATGGATCGAGCCTATCGCCACGAGCCTCTTCGGCGGTGGGCTAGGCTCATGGGATGACCACTCCCACCCCGCTGGAGCATGTGCTCTCGTTCGTGCGGGCAGTTGAAGCCGGCGGCGGCTCCGCCGACCTGCGGCCCTTCCTGGCTGAGGACTTTAAGCTCACGGAATGGCCCCATGCACTGTCCAAGACGGGCTCCGTCCGGAATCTTGCCGAAACACTGTCGGGCGCTGACGACAGCCACGACATCGTGGCGGACCAACGCTTTGAGATCGTCCGCACCACCAGCCAGGAAGACCGTGTGGTCCTGGAGATGAATTGGTCGGCCACGCTGCTTCTGGACCTTCCGCATTGGGACCGTGGTGACACCATTCGCGCACGTAGCACGGCGGTCTTCCAGCTGAGGGATGGCCTGATCATCAGCCAGGACACCTACGACTGCTACTACACCGTGCCGGAATAGCTACCGCATGGTGAAGCGCCGCTCCACCAGCCCTGTGACACCAGGCATCACCAACATACCGGCGAAGAGTCGGTTCCTGAGCGTCATGGCTAGTGCCGGAAGCGGCCTGCCCAGTGCCATGTTGAGGCCCGCCTGCCGGGACGCCCTAAGCGCAGCCTTTCTTCGTGTCTTCTCAAAGTCCTGCAGCAGTTCACCCACATCGGATCCTTCCAAGGAGGCGTCGATGATGGGCGACAGTGCCGCTGCGTCCAGCCATCCCAGGTTCATTCCCTGCCCGCCGATGGGACTGATTTCGTGGGCGGCGTCTCCGAGCAACACGACCCGTCCGTGGACCATCCGCGGCAGCAGCCGCGACTGCACCTCAAAAGCACTGAGCATCGTATTGCCGGCCGGCTCCAGCACCTCACCCGTTCGTGACTCGACCATCCCAGCCAAGTCGTCCGCCGTCGCGCCTATGGCCGGTGCACCAAGCCGTACCACCCACCTCCGGACGCCTCCCGGCAGCGGGAAGCACTCCACAATTCCAGCGGGCTCCAGATACAGCACTGCATCCGTACCGTGTCCGGTTCTGTCGGGGAAGTCGCCCATGAGGTAGGCGTCCGGATAGCACTTTGAAGGAACGTTCGGGGCGAACCGGTGTCGAAGGGAAGAGTGGGCGCCATCGGCAAGGATCACCAGTTGGGCGGTGAACTCTTGGCTTCCCGCCGGCGATGCGGCCCGGACGCGCACTGTTGGGCCGTCGTCGCATACTTCCAGGACGTTCAAACCACGGGCGATCGCGGCCTTATCCAGCTCCAGCACTGCGTCCTCCAGCACCTTCTCGGTGACCGTCTGGGGGACCGCAAGGATGAAGGGGAAAGCGGGATCGCCGGAGAACGGCAGTTCCGCTACCTTGCATCGCCGGCTGTAGGCGACGCCCCTCGTAATGTGGACTCCGACGGAGACGAGCTCCTGCGCAACGCCGGCGCGTTCCAACTCCGCCAGGGCCGGTGGATGGATCCCTATGGCACGGGAGCGGGTGCCTCTGCTGGTCCGGCGTTCGAGGATACGGACCTTGTGGCCACTCCGGAGGAGCAGCAGCCCCATGAAAAGGCCCACAGGTCCCGCTCCAACAACGACGACGTCAAGCACGCTCCTGGTTCCCCGATCCGCGGTGCTCGTGGACCAGCATGTTATGCCAGGGTCCGTTTCGCTCAGCGCGCCAGCCGTACGATATGACGGACCTTAGTTCCGGCAAGGTGTAACTTCGCCTGATGGACAGCAGGCCGTCTTTCACGATGTAGGAACCCCACCCCAAGGGCCAAAAGCCCGCTATGA
The DNA here is from genome assembly GCF_042886835.1 of Paenarthrobacter sp. NPDC057981. NCBI lineage: Bacteria > Bacillati > Actinomycetota > Actinomycetes > Micrococcales > Micrococcaceae > Paenarthrobacter > Paenarthrobacter sp. NPDC057981. The sequence goes on along the minus strand of NZ_JBHVQI010000004.1, from coordinate 123,707 downwards.
ACAGGACGTAGGAGACGCGGCTTCGCGTCAGGTCATTATGGAGGGCTACGCGCCTGGCGAGCTGTTCGGAATCGCGCAGGACTCCAGCGAACTGCTGTGCGTCCAGGTGGTGAAGGATGTGGTTGGAAATTACGACGTCGAAAGTCGCTCCTTCCGCAACCAGCTCCGAACTGTGGGCCTGTCGGTACGACACTCCCGCTACGGGCCGAAGGCCGGTCGCAAAAGCATAGGCCCGAGGGTCCGGGTCAATGGCAGTCACCTCCAGCACGAAGCCATCCCGCCGCGCCCACCGTGCCAGGCTTCGGGCCACGTCACCGCTGCCGCTTCCGATGTCCAGCAATGTAGCGCGCCCTGTTTCGGACAAGAGCGGGCGAAGGAGGCGTTTATAGGTCCGCCGCCACCGTGAAAGAAGCCTGTTGACCACGGGAAACCGCGCATACGTCCTGTTGAGCAGCAGCGGGTCGCAGTCAGGGCCGTCCATGTCCTCAGTGCTGTCAAGGTCCCTCTCCCGGAGGGACCCCCAAGGGCTCACAGAGCGGGCGAGACCAGAGTGAACAGACCGGTCTCGACCGTGAGACCCGGGCCGAAAGCCATGGAACAGATCCTCTCTTCACGTTCACTGGCTGTCTGTCCCAGCATGTACTTCAGGACGAACAACACTGTGGCACTGCTCATGTTGCCGAATTCCCGCAGTGTCTCCCTTGCCGGTACCAACTGCTCCTGGGTCAGTTCCAGCTTTGACTCGACTTTGTCCAGGATGCTTCGGCCGCCCGGATGGATGGCCCAATGCGTAATGTCCCGGTAAGGCACCCCCGTCAGATCCGGCTCCCTGGCCAGCAGGGGTTCCAGCGCACCCGTGATGTGCTCCTCAATAATGTGCGGCACGTAGGAGCCGAGGACCATTTCAAATCCTTCGTCGCCGATGTTCCATGCCATGGCTTCCTCGCCAACCGGGGTCAGGACTGTTTCGAAGTGATCCAGCCGTATCACCGGCTCGTCGCCTTCCGGTTCCCTTGCCGAGATGACCGCCGCGGCCGCACCATCGCCGAAGATCGCGGATCCCATGATGGTGTCCGGATCATTGGATGTCCTGACGTGGAGAGAACAGAGTTCCACACAGATCACCAGGACCACCGCTTCAGGATCCGCCAAGCAGAACTGCTTTGCAGCTTTCATGGCCGGGAACGCGGCATAGCAGCCCATGAACCCAAGGTGGTAACGCTGGACCGCCGGGTTGAGGCCCAAGGCCCTGACCACCTTGTAGTCGGGACCGGGATTGAAGAATCCCGTACAGGACACCGTGATCACATGCGTGATGTCGTCAAGATCAACGCCTTGGGCCTGGGCCACGGCTGTCTTGCCGGCTTCGATGAACAGTTTGGTGGCTTCGGTGGCAAAAATCTCATTGCGGACTTTAGTGCTGGGGCTCAAGACCCTGTTGGTCGGGAGGTCGAAAAACTTCGGGTTTTCTGGATGCGCGTCAAGGCTCAGCTCTTCCACCGCCGTGAAGCGCGTATCGATGGCGGCCGAATCGAAACATGTCGTGACGAGCCGGGTTCCCAGCCGCGTCAGGCCTGGTTGGGAGGCGAAAACCTCACGGGCTTGCTGCTGGACAAGGATGGTTGGCGGAACAGCAGTTTCGAGGGACCTCATGTATACCGGCATGCTTCATTCTTAGTGAGTAAAGCCGGGAAGACAATGGCAGAATCAATCGTATTGACCGAGGGTGGTCAAGGAGAGCCAGGCGACGCCGACGGGGGACTGTTGTGCAGCGCCGCCCAATGGACGGAGAAACCATGACTATTGCTGCCGGATCGGACACACAATCTCCTGAGCTGCATGTTGCCGATGCCCATGAGCTCATCCGGGTACAGGGCGCACGCGAAAACAACCTGAAAGACGTCAGCATAGAGATCCCAAAACGACGACTCACCGTCTTCACAGGGGTGTCGGGGTCCGGCAAGAGTTCGCTTGTTTTTGCCACCATCGCTGCCGAATCGCAGCGAATGATCAATGAGACGTACAGCGCTTTCGTCCAAGGCTTCATGCCTTCCTTGTCACGACCTGACGTGGACGTCCTGGAAGGGCTGACGACGGCGATCATCGTCGACCAGGAGCGTATGGGCTCCAACCCCCGCTCGACCGTAGGTACAGCCACTGATGCAAACGCCATGCTCCGTATTCTGTTCAGCCGGCTTGGACAACCCCACATTGGATCCCCAAATGCCTACTCCTTCAATGTCCCCACGGTGAAAGCCAGTGGAGCAATCACCGTCGAGCGCGGCGAAGGTAAGACCAAAACGGAGAAAGCCTCCTTCAACCGGCTGGGCGGGATGTGCTCGCGTTGCGAAGGCATGGGTTCGGTCAGCGACTTCGACCTCACAGCACTTTACGATGACAGCAAATCGCTCAGCGAAGGCGCCCTCACCATTCCGGGTTACAGCATGGACGGGTGGTATGGACGCATCTTCAGCGGAACCGGCTACTTCAACATGGACAAGCCGATCGCCAAATTCACCAAAAAGGAACTCCACGATCTTTTGTATCGGGAGCCCACCAAAGTCAAGGTGGAAGGGATCAATCTGACCTACGAGGGCGTGATTCCCAAGATCCAGAAATCGATGCTCTCCAAAGACGTCGATGCCCTGCAACCGCACGTCCGCGCTTTCGTCGAGCGGGCCATCACGTTCACCACGTGTCCCGAATGTGAGGGCACCAGGCTGAGTCCGGAGGCACGGTCTTCCAAGATCAAGGGCAAGAGCATAGCCGATGTCTGCACCATGCAGATCAGCGATCTCGCAGATTGGATCCGCCAATTGGATGAGCCGTCGGTGGCGCCGCTGGTCAAGGGACTTCAGCATCTTCTGGACTCCTTTGCTGACATTGGCCTGGGTTACCTGTCGCTCGACCGTCCTGCGGGTACTCTCTCCGGGGGAGAGGCCCAGCGCACCAAGATGATCCGCCACCTCGGCTCGTCCTTGACCGACATCACCTATGTATTCGACGAACCAACCATCGGGCTGCACCCGCACGACATCGAGCGGATGAACCAGTTGCTGCTCCAGCTGCGGGACAAAGGCAACACCGTTCTGGTGGTCGAACACAAGCCGGAAACCATCGCCATCGCGGACCACATTATTGACCTGGGCCCAGGCGCTGGAAGCGGTGGCGGAACGGTTTGCTTCGAAGGGGATCTGGATGGATTGCGGGGGAGTGACACCATCACCGGGCGCCACCTCGATGACCGCGCGTCACTGAAGGCAGATGTCCGTACCGCCAAGGGGCACATGGAAGTGAGGGGAGCTTCCACCAATAACCTTCGGGATGTGGATGTGGATATCCCCCTGGGCGTTTTGTGTGTCCTGACCGGTGTCGCGGGCTCTGGAAAGAGCTCACTGGTTCACGGCTCAGTCGCCAAACGTGACGGCGTGCTGGTGATCGACCAGGGCGCCATTCGCGGTTCCCGCAGGAGCAATCCTGCGACCTACACCGGCCTTCTGGAGCCAATTCGAAAAGCATTCGCCAAGGCCAACGGCGTCAAGCCGGCACTCTTCAGTTCCAACTCCGAAGGCGCCTGCCCAACGTGCAACGGTGCTGGCGTCATCTACACGGATCTCGGAGTCATGGCCACGGTGGAGTCCACGTGCGAAGAATGTGAGGGAAAGCGCTTTCAAGCTTCTGTTCTTGAGTACAAGCTGGGTGGGCGCAATATTGCAGAAGTGCTTGCAATGTCTGTGAACGAGGCCGAGGCCTTCTTCAGCGACGGCGAAGCGCGGACGCCTGCGGCCCACAAGATCCTGGACCGCCTTTCCGACGTCGGACTGGGCTACCTGACCTTGGGGCAGCCATTGACGACGCTATCCGGCGGCGAACGGCAACGGCTCAAGCTGGCCACCCAGATGTCCGAAAAGGGTGACATCTACATCCTCGATGAGCCCACGACAGGCTTGCATCTGGCTGATGTCCAGAACCTGCTGGGAATGCTGGATCGCCTGGTCGAGTCCGGCAAATCCGTCATTGTGATCGAACACCACCAAGCGGTTATGGCTCACGCCGACTGGATCATCGACCTCGGCCCCGGAGCCGGGCACGACGGCGGCACGATAGTTTTCGCTGGAACGCCGGCTGAACTGGTGGCTGGCAAAGCGACACTGACCGGCAAGCATCTTGCCGCCTATGTGGGTGCCTGAGAGCCCCTTCCACAGGTGTTACCGTAACGCCGATAATCTACATTATGTCAACTAACGCTCTGGGAGCCCACCCCCATCAAGGCATCGCATTGGCTTCCACGTAGGCTCGTCGCAGGCCTTTACGGGCTCGAATGGACAATGCGGATGCTGCGTTTGGGCTAATCCCCATGACCTCGGCGATCTGGGCCGGCTTCATGGCTTCCACCTCGCTGAACCAGAGCACTGACTGCCAGCGATGCGGCAGGGAACGCAGTGCGTGGATCAGCACGGCAGTCTCGTCGGCATCCGGCCAGGAATGGTCATTCCCGATGTCCTCAGGCAAGGGTGACTTCATTGGGAACGCCCGCCGGCCCTGGACGTTTCGACGATGCGCCATCCGTCGGACGGTGCTCAAGAGATAGCCTCTGAATGAATGCCTCGGTCCGCCGCCTTCCTTAAGAGCCTGAAAGACGACTGCAAAAGCGTCGCCAACGATGTCCTCGGCGTCCGACGCGTTGTCTGCTTCCTTCGAGGCGACGTAGAGCGCGATACCGCCATACCTGTGGAAAAGTTCTCCGAACGCGGCAGGCTGGCTGGCCCGAACCTGGGCGATCAGGGCATCGTCGTCTGCCTCGGCAGCCTGGTCGTCCCGCCCGCTCCCCTGCCGTTTACCAACTGACTGATGCGGCAGTTCGCACTGCGGCTGCGCGTGGATGACACCGGGATCTGGCAAGGCAGCAGCGGGCATGGTTCCTCTTCGGGCGCTTGATCAAGGGGTCCTTGAATCTAGGGCGCCAGAAGCCGGGGTGACGTCAGAATGCAGCTTTTTGATGAAATTTCGGCCGTGGACGCAGGATTTTGCGGTCCACGCTCGGAAGCGGCCAACATGTTCACGGCATGGAAAAGCCCCGCTGGAAGCTTCCAGCGGGGCTTTTCCATGCGGCAGTCTACCCTCGATCAGCCCTGCTGCTGGGCTCCGGCGATATTCACCAGCCACGCTATGCCGAACTTGTCCACGCACATGCCAAAGACGTCACCCCACGGCGCGCTTTCGAGCGGCATGGTGACCGTTCCGCCGTCGACAAGTTTGTCCCAGTAGCCGCGAAGTTCCGCTTCGTCCGAAGATTCGCCGCTGAGCGATACAGAAATGTTGTTTCCCGGGTTGTACTCCATGCCGTTCGGTGTATCTGCGGCCATGATGGTCAGGCCGTTGGGCGAGACAAGCATGGCGTGCATGACTTTGTCGGCTTCGGCCGGGTCCTGGCTGGCCTGGTAATCGCCGAAGGTGCTGATATTCAACTCGCCGCCGAACACTGACTCATAAAAAGTGATCGCGTCACGGGCGTTGTCCCTGAAGGAGATGTAGGGATTCAGGCGGGAAGTCATGTGGTCAGTTCTCCTTATGGTTGTTGGGTGTATTTGCACGTCTTCGTGCGTCGCGGGCGCTGGCCGTCGGCCCTCCCCCACAGTTTCAGTCGCCGTCGTAAGCCTTTTGCAGGACGGCGAGGTCGAGTTTCCGCATTTTCAACATGGCTTCCATGGCACGTTGTGAACCTGCCGGATCCGGACCGTTCAGGAGTCCGGTCATGGCCGTGGGAACGATTTGCCAGGAAAGACCAAACTTATCTTTGAGCCACCCGCACTGGCTCTCCTCTCCCCCAGCAAGCAGCGCCTCCCAGTATCGGTCGACCTCCTCTTGGGATTCACAGTTCACCACCAAGGAAACTGCCTCATTGAACGTGAAATGTGGGCCTCCATTGAGCCCCATGAACTGCCGGCCCTCTATTTCAAACTCGACCGTCAGGGCGCTGCCGTCCGGACCGGGCACTCCAGGGCTTATTGAAGAGTTGTCGAATATCAATGTGTAAAACTGTGCTGCTTCAGCCGCTTGGCCGTCGAACCACAAACAAGTAGAGATCTTCTGCATGCGCCACTCCTCGAAGGACGACGGGAACTGCGTGTCCCCCATCAGAGGCTAGTACCGTGAGTTCACTCACACAACGGGCCGACATCGATTCCTCCTGGTGGTGGAACACGAACCGCGCTGGCGGAACGGGGATCGACTTCGCGCCTGCGGGAGGTCCCGGATAGGGTCAAAGGCATGTCTTCGTCCACTAAGTCCTGGCTGGCGGCCGCCGCCGGGGATCTTGTCCTGATTCTTGTCTTCGCCGCGATCGGCCGGGACGCCCACGCCCGCGGAGACATCATCTCCGGCGCCTTCATCACCGCCTGGCCCTTTTTGGTTGGTGCACTGGTTGGTTGGCTTGTCCTCAGGGTATGGCGCGCGCCCTTTTCCGTCTGGCCGTCGGGTGTGGCAGCGTGGCTGGGCGCTGTGGTCGTTGGGATGTTGCTGAGGGCCGCAACGGGACAAACCGTGGTGCTGCCCTTCATCATTGTTGCGTTGATAAGCCTGGGCGTCTTCCTGCTCGGATTCCGTGCGTTGTTCACCCTAATCCGTCGAGCCGCAGCCAAGCGGCAACACCGGGGGTGATCCGGACCGCGAACCTGAGGATGCACTAGGCTGGGAACCGTCCGCAACGATGCTTTTTTCGGAAAGGCCCCACGTGATCACCGCTTTCGTCCTGATCAAGACCGATGCCTCACGCATCCCGGAAACCGCCGAGCAAATTTCGGCCCTCCAAGGCATCAGCGAGGTCTATTCAGTCACCGGCGAATGGGATCTCATTGCGGTCGCCAGGGTTTCCCAGCATGAAGACCTGGCCGATGTCATCGCCGACCGCCTGTCCAAGGTCTCCTCCGTGGTCCACACCACCACGCACATCGCTTTCCGTGCGTACTCGCAGCACGACCTCGATGCCGCCTTTGCACTAGGTTTTGAATAAACCCCGCCCACCCCGGCCGGCTTAAAACCCCATCAGCTTTGGCTAAGGGCCGTCCATTTCGCCAACACTTCGGCGGCCTTGCCGGACTCAACGGACTCAGCTGCCCTGTCGAACGCTGAGCGCATGCGCTCCAGCAAGCTGCCATCGGCCTGAAGATCGAAGGCCACCAATCCGGCGGCCGCGTTAAGCAGCACTGCGTCCCTGACGGGACCAACCTTCCCATCGAGGACCTCACGAACGACGCCGGCATTCACGCTGGCGTCTCCACCGCGAAGGTCCGCCACGGTGGAAGGCTTTATGCCAAGTTCCGCAGGAGTGAAAACCTGCTCCGTCACGGAACCATCCCTGATCTCCCAAACAGTGGACGGCCCGGTGGGCGTCAACTCATCCAGTCCGTCGTCACCGCGGAATACGAGGCCACGGCTCCCCCGCCGGGCCAGGACTCCTGCAACAAGCGGGGCCATCCGCGCATTGGCCACACCCACAGCCGATGCCTGCACGTGGGCAGGGTTGGTCATGGGCCCGAGGAAATTGAAGGCGGTAGGAACGGCAAGCTCGCGACGGGGAACAGCCGTGTGCCTGAATGACGGATGGAAAACCTGGGCGAAACAGAATGTGATGCCCGCCTCTTCGGCATTGCGCGCCACCTGTTCGATGGAAAGGTCCAGCCGAACCCCGAGCGCCTCCAGGACGTCAGCCGAACCGGATGTTGACGAGGCCGCCCTGTTTCCGTGTTTTACAACCTTGGCTCCGGCTCCGGCAGCAACAAGGGCCGCCATCGTGGAGATGTTTACGGTGTTAAGCCGATCCCCACCGGTTCCGACAATGTCGAGCTTTTCACCCGAGATGGAAATCGGGTTGGCGTGCTGGACCATGGCTTCAACCAAGCCAGCAAGCTCTTCTACCGTCTCGCCCTTGGCACGGAGGGCTACAAGGAAACCGGCGATCTGCGACGGAGTGGCTTCACCGGACATGATCGTGTTCATGGCCCACTCTGTGTTGCCCACAGCAAGGTCGTCGCCGTTGATCAGTGCTGAGATGAGCCCTGGCCAGGTATTGCTGGCTGCAGGTGCCGATGCCGGAGAAGTCACTCCCTGATGCTATCGAGCCAGCCACGCCGATGACCAATGTGAACCACGCCGGGAACTTTTCCGCGCGATTTCGCGTCTTTGTAGAAAAAGTCTCCCGAATCGGTGGTTTGCATTGGGAACTCTGGACTTTTACAGACATAATGTCCTTGTGACATCTGCGACCCATGCCCCCAGTACCCCGGCGCACCCGACGCTGAACCGCCCCAACCTGGTTTCTGTTGGAACCGTTGTTTGGCTGTCCAGTGAGTTGATGTTCTTCGCCGGCCTCTTTGCCATGTACTTCACCCTGCGCTCCACATCAGGACTGATGTGGGCCGAAGAGACGGCCAAGCTCAACTTCCCGTTTGCGCTCGTCAACACCATCGTCCTGGTGGCAAGTTCCTTTACTTGCCAGATGGGCGTCTTCGCCGCCGAGCGGCTCGAACCCCGCCGTACCGGTGGGCTCCTCCAGTTCACCCGCTGGGGCATGACCGAATGGTTCACCCTCACGTTCATCATGGGTGCCTTCTTCGTCGCCGGCCAGACCACGGAATACGCCATGCTCGTCTCTGAGCATGTTTCCCTGTCCTCCAACGCCTACGGCTCGGCCTTCTACATGACCACGGGCTTCCACGGCCTTCACGTCATCGGCGGTCTGATCGCTTTCCTCTTCATCATCGGCCGCGCGTTTGCGGCCAAGAAGTTCGGACACTTTGAAGCGACGTCGGCAATCGTCACCTCGTACTACTGGCACTTCGTTGACGTCGTTTGGATTGGCCTCTTCCTGGTCATCTACGTCCTCAAGTAAGCCCGGCTTGACTCTTTTTCTACAAGAGGCAGAATTTCAAGAAGCGGCTCACGGAGCCGACGCAGGATCGAATAAAGGAACCACCACGTGAAGGCACTCTCGCAGAAGCGACGTCACCCATTGGCAGCAATTGCGCTGCTGCTGATGGGCCTCCTCCTCACTGGTGGGCTTTACGCCGTCGCCACATCTGTCAACCAGGCCAAGGCCGACACCACCAGCTACAGCGCCAGTGACGTAGAACAGGGCGGCAAGCTTTTCGCCGCCAACTGCGCCACCTGCCATGGCATGGGGGCCAGCGGAACCCAGGACGGCCCCTCGCTGGTCGGCGTGGGTGCTGCCGCGGTTGACTTCCAGGTTGGTACCGGTCGTATGCCCATGCAGATGAACGGCCCGCAGGCCCAGAAGAAGCCCGTCCAGTTCAATGAAGAGCAGACCAAGCAGCTCTCGGCCTATGTCGCATCCCTGGGTGCAGGTCCGGCCATTCCGGAAGAGCACCTGCTCGACGGCAAGGGTGACGCCGCAAAGGGTGGAGAACTCTTCCGCGTCAACTGCGCCATGTGCCACAACGCCGCTGCAGCCGGCGGTGCACTGACCCGGGGTAAGTTCGCTCCTGCCCTGGCAGATGTAACCTCGCAGCACATCTACGAGGCAATGGCTACCGGCCCCCAGAACATGCCCGTCTTCAACGACTCGAACGTCACCCCCGAAGACAAGCGCGACATCATCACGTTCCTGAAGACCATTGAAGCCAATGGTTCACCGGGTGGCGCGGACCTCGGATCCCTCGGCCCGGTCTCTGAAGGCCTGTTCGTTTGGGTTGCCGGTTTGGGTGTCATCATCGCCTTCACGATCTGGCTGACGTCACGCACGTCCTGATCGGGACACAACAAAACTTCTGCTGCACAGTCAGCAGTTTGAAACTGAAAACAACTCGGCCCCGGTCGAGACAACGAGAGAAGGATGAGGCGAATTATGGGCAACCATAGTGACGGCAGTCCGAACCACTCGGGCACCGTAGCTACGGCTGGTCAGAATGAGGTGGAGAAGTTCCAGGATCCTGGTCTTCCTCCGCATCGTTTGCGCCTGGCTGACACGGACCCGGTAGCCGCAAAGCGTGCCGAGCGTCAGGTAGCCATTCTGTTTGGCACCTCTGTCATCGGAACGCTGGTCTTCCTGGTGGCGTACTTCGCCATTGACCTTGGCGACGACACCACCATTGCAACGATCCGCACGCAGAACCTCCTTCTGGGTCTCGGTACTGCCTTCGCAATGCTTGGTATCGGCACCGGCATCGTGCACTGGGCCAAGGCCCTGATGCCCGATCACGAAGTGTCCGAGGAACGCCACGCTATCCGCACGGAAGAGGACCGTCAGGCTGCAGTGCGCATCGTCGACGATATCGTCGAGGAGACCGGCATCAAGCGCCGTCCGCTGATCCGCAACACCCTTCTTGGTGCTGTTGCTTTGGCTCCACTGCCTGCTCTCGCCATCTTCGGCGATCTGGGTCCGCGTCCGGACAAGGCACTTGCACACACCATGTGGGCTCCTCAGGATGGCAAGCTCAAGCGCCTGACCCGCGATCCCGATGGCACCCCCATCAAGGCCTCGGATGTCACCATCGGATCGGCCTTCCACGTTATTCCCGAAGGCCTTAACGAGCTCCACGAAGGCAAGTTGAACGAAAAGGCCAAGGCCGTTGTTCTGCTGATGCGCCTGGACCCGAACTCGCTGAACCCCTCCGAGGGCCGTGAAAACTGGAGCTACAACGGAATCGTTGCCTACTCCAAGATCTGCACGCACGTTGGTTGCCCCGTTGCTCTTTACGAGCAGCAGACACACCACCTTCTGTGCCCCTGCCACCAGTCCACCTTTGACCTCACGCAGGAATGCAAGGTCATCTTCGGGCCGGCCAGCCGTCCGCTTCCGCAGCTGCCCATCGCAGTTGATGCAGAGGGCTACCTCGTCGCTACCAGCGACTTCAGAGAACCTGTAGGACCGAGTTACTGGGAGCGTGACGAGCATGAGCGCCTCATCAACAGCTGAAGCCCCCTTCGTTCCGAAGACCAAGGTTGGTAGCTTTACCAACTTCGTAGACGAGCGTGTGGGCGGCTCCGGCATCCTGCGTGAGTTCGGCCGGAAGGTCTTCCCCGACCACTGGTCGTTCATGTTCGGTGAGGTGGCGCTGTACTCCTTCGTCATCCTGCTGATGTCGGGAACCTTCCTGACCTTCTTCTTCGACCCGTCAATGGCAGAAACCCACTACCAGGGTTCCTACACGCCGCTGTACAACGTCGAAATGTCTGTTGCCTACAACTCATCGCTGAACATCTCCTTCGATGTCCGCGGTGGTCTGTTCATGCGTCAGGTGCACCACTGGGCAGCATTGCTGTTCGTTGCCTCCCTCGGCGTGCACATGCTGCGCGTCTTCTTCACGGGCGCTTTCCGCAAGCCCCGCGAAATGAACTGGGTTGTCGGTGGCGTGCTGCTGATCCTGGCCATGGCTGCCGGCTTCACCGGCTACTCCCTCCCCGATGACCTGCTTTCCGGCAACGGCCTGCGCATCATCGACGGCGTGATCAAGTCCATCCCGGTCATCGGAACCTACATCTCCTTCTTCCTCTTCGGTGGAGAGTTCCCGGGAACGGCCATCATCGGCCGCCTGTACGTACTGCACATCCTGCTTGTACCTGCGCTGATCCTCCTGATGATCGTGATCCACCTGTTCATGGTGGTTGTGCACAAGCACACCCAGTACCCTGGCCCGGGCCGAAACGACGGAAACGTCGTCGGTTACCCCCTCGGTCCGGTGTATGCAGCCAAGGCCGGCGGCTTCTTCTTCATCGTGTTCGGTGTCCTGGCACTCATGGCAGCAGCCTTCACCATCAACCCGATCTGGAACTACGGTCCCTACGACCCCTCCCCTGTTTCCGCAGGCACCCAGCCTGACTGGTACATCGGATTCGTCGACGGCGCACTTCGCCTCATGCCTGGCGTAGTGAACAACTTCCACTTCGAGTGGATTGTCTTCGGACACACGCTCACGCTGAACGTGCTTCTTCCGGCCCTCGTACCGGCAGGAATCATCTTCACCGTACTGTTCACCTACCCGTGGATCGAACGCTGGGTAACCAAGGACAATCGGGAACACCACGTTCTCGACCGTCCGCGGAACGCTCCCACGCGTACAGCCATTGGCGTTGCAGGTTTCACCTGGTATTGCGTCATGTGGGCCGCTGCAGGTTCCGACCTCATCGCCACCCACTTCCACGTGTCCCTGAACGACGTGACCTACTGGCTTCGGACCTTGTTCTTCATCGGCCCGGTGATCGCTTTCATCGTCACCAAGCGAATTGCCCTGGCCCTCCAGCGCAAGGATCGTGAGATTGCTCTCCACGGCCGCGAAACCGGACGCATCGTACGTCTCCCGCACGGTGAGTTCATTGAGGTCCACGCGCCTCTGGACGAGTACAAGCGTTACAAGCTTGTCGGCTTTGAGTCACCCGCTCCCCTGCCGGCACAGCCGAACGAACATGGCGTAGTAACCCGTAAGGAGAAGCGCCGTGCGGCCCTGTCCCGCTGGTTCTTCGAAGACCGCGTTGCTCCGGCAACCCCCGCGGAACTCGAAGCAGCACACTCGCACGGCCACCACGAGGCCATTGCAGCTGGCGACGAACAGAAGAGCCTGAGCCACTAGCAGCTCAACGACAAGAGGGGCCCAGTCCACACGGACTGGGCCCCTCTTTTTTGTCTTGTCGTAATGATGAGCACGGCATGCCTGGAAGCAGGACAAGCGCACACGGCTTCACCAGCCCGCCTCGCAGGCTTGTACTAGTGCGTCCGGTATCCCGAGGCGTAGTTCCGCGTTGGACGCACACCAGGCCGCTGCAGGGGAATCCACAGCTTGTACCGGTCGGCACGGTAGTAGGACACCGAATAGTCCACCATGGCCCGGGCCACGAATGCGTGTCGCTGAATTTTCAGCAGCGGCGAACCGACGTCGACATTGAGCAGCCTGGCAGTCGATGGAGACGCGGCGGTAGCCTCGATCATGTCCTCACCCCACTCCATGACCAGGCCGTATCGTTCGCTCAGGACGTTGTACAGGGACGTGGGAGGCGCCTCGTCAAGAAGCCCCGGTACCCGATGCGCCGGGATGAAATTCTCATCCACACTCATGGGCTCGTTATCGGCCAGAAGAAGCCGCCGAAAGCGCACCAGCGGCGTCCCCTCGTCCAGCTGCAGTTCGCGCGCCAGAAAGGCGCTGGCCGCAATCTGTTCAAAGCTGAGGACCTTGGCCGCAGGCACCATGCCACGACGCTGCATTTCCTCGCTGTACGATGTCAGCTTCACCTGCAGATCAAGCTTCGGCTTCTTGACGAAGGTCCCCAAGCCCACAACCCGCTCAATGACTTCCTCGCCGACCAGGGCATCAATCGCCTGACGGACCGTCATGCGGGCAAGGCCGAAACGCTCCGAGAGATCCCGCTCGGAAGGCAGGGCTGACCCGGGCGGACAAGACTGGCCAATAAACGTCCGCAGGATTTCACGGAGCTGAATGTAGATAGGCGTGCTGCTGGAACGGTCGATCTCGCCGGCAATGTTTGCTGCGTCAGCCACGACGGTAGTCCAGCGTGTAAGTCATGGTTCTAGGATAAATCAGACGCGGCTCAGGTCTAGACCAGCTGATGCCCAAGTTGGTTCACGCTGCGCACTGGCCGCTACTCTTGTAGGGATTATTTTTCGGCGGAGTACCCGCCCAAGCAAAGGAGCTGGCTTGCCGCAGCACAAAGCACTGGTTGCCGCAAAAATCGGCCTGCACGCGCGGGCGGCGGCGGTCTTCGTCCGCGCCGTCACGGAGACAGGGCTACCGGTAACCATCCGGAAGGCTGACGGACAACCGGTGGACGCCCGCTCGCTCCTTGAGGTTATGACGGAAGACTTCGAACACGGCTGCGAAGTCGTTCTGGAAGTCGCCCCTGAGGACCTAACGGAGCCGCAAACCGTCTCAGAGGCACGGAATGCCTTGGCAACGCTTTCGTCCCTCCTGCAGGCCCCAGAGGCCCGCTGAAGGGTAAACCCGGGACAACGACGTCTGCGGGATCCAGGAATCAGATATTGGAACAAAGCAAAAAGGATGGGCCTCACCTTTCGGTGAGGCCCATCCTTTTCTTACTGAAGAACTAGTGGGCGTGGTCCCCGCGGCTGTACTCGAAGACCCAGCCAACGAGTGCGACGAGCGCCAGGCCACCGGCCACGTAGGTGACCCAGAAACCAACGGCCAGGCCGAGGAATCCACCAGCGCAGGACAGGCCGAGAACCAGGGGCCACCAGCTCCAGGGGCTGAAGTGTCCCTGCTCACCAGCGCCTTCGTGGATCTCTGCATCAGGACGGTCCTCCGGACGCATTCCGATGCGCTTGCCGGTGAAGCCAAGGTAGGCACCGATCATGCCTGCAAGCCCACCGACCAGCAGGATGCCGAGCACGCCGACCCACTCAGACCATTCAGTCAGGAAGCCATAAGCGATGGCTACTGGCACGAAGAAGAAGACTCCGGCCCCGAAGAGCCACGATTCAATTTTCATTTGCTGACGTCCCTCTGGTCGGCGTTACCCAAGACTGCTGCTGCGGGTGACGGAGCCTCGGCGGTGTGCACCTGGGCCAACTCCGGGTGGTGGAGATCCAGGGCCGGGCGTTCGGAGCGAATACGGGGCAAGGAAGTGAAGTTGTGGCGCGGCGGCGGGCAAGAGGTTGCCCATTCCAGCGAAGCACCAAAGCCCCACGGGTCATCCACTTCAACCTTCTTGTTGCTGCGCCACGTGATGTAGACGTTCCAGAAGAACGGCAGCAGTGATGCACCCAGGACGAAGGAAGAGATGGTGGAGAACTGGTTCATCCACGTGAAGTTATCCTGCGGCATGTAGTCGGCGTAACGGCGCGGCATACCCTCGACACCCAGCCAGTGCTGGATAAGGAACGTGCCGTGGAATCCGAGGAACAGGAGCCAGAAGTGGATCTTTCCGAGACGCTCGTTCAGCATCTTGCCGGTCCACTTGGGCCACCAGAAGTAGAAGCCCGCGAACATGGCGAACACGACCGTACCGAACACCACGTAGTGGAAGTGGGCCACCACGAAGTAGGAGTCGGAAACGTGGAAGTCCAGCGGCGGGGAAGCCAGGATAATGCCTGTCAGGCCACCGAAGAGGAAGGTCACCAGGAAGCCGATGCTCCACAGCATGGGCGTCTCGAAGGTGATGGATCCCTGCCACAGCGTGCCGATCCAGTTGAAGAACTTCACGCCCGTAGGTACTGCGATCAGCATGGTCATGAAGGCGAAGAACGGCAGCAGGACCGAGCCGGTGACGTACATGTGGTGGGCCCACACCGTCACAGACAGAGCGGCGATGGCGATGGTTGCGTAAACAAGGCCCTTGTAACCGAAGATCGGCTTCCGGCTGAAGACCGGGAAGATTTCGGAGACGATGCCGAAGAACGGCAGGGCGATGATGTACACCTCGGGGTGGCCGAAGAACCAGAAGAGGTGCTGCCAGAGAACGGCGCCACCGTTTTCGGGATCGAAGATGTGCGCACCGAAGCGGCGGTCAGCGCCAAGAGCGAAGAGGGCTGCAGCCAACGGCGGGAAGGCCATGAGCACCAGGATTGCCGTCACCAGGGTGTTCCAGGTGAAGATCGGCATACGCCACATGGTCATGCCCGGGGCACGCATGCAGATGATGGTGGTGATGAAGTTGACAGCACCGAGGATGGTTCCGAAACCGGAGAGCGCAAGTCCGAAGACCCACAGGTCCCCACCGACACCAGGGCTGAATGTCGTGTTCGACAACGGCGCGTAGGCGAACCAACCAAAGCTTGCCGCACCCTGCGGGGTGATGAAGCCGGAAACTGCGATGGTGGAACCGAAGAGGAAGAACCAGAAAGCCAAAGCGTTCAGACGGGGGAACGCAACATCCGGCGCACCGATCTGCAACGGCATGATCACGTTGGCGAAACCAGCGAAAAGAGGTGTTGCGAACATCAGCAGCATCACGGTGCCGTGCATCGTGAACATCTGGTTGTACTGCTCTTTGGTCTGCAGAATCTGCATACCGGGTTCGAACAGTTCTGCACGGATCAGCAACGCCATGACGCCACCGAGGCAGAAGAACACGAACGACGCGATCAGGTACATGTACCCGATGGTCTTGTGGTCCGTGGAGGTGATCCAGTTGACGACGATGCGTCCCTTGGATTTAGGAACTACGGGAGCCTCGAGGATCCCGGCGGATTGAGTGTAAGTAGCCACGTCGCTCCCCTTACTTTTCGTTCAGGTTCGGATTGCGGTCATATTCCGCACCGAGCAGGCCCGTGTTGCCATCCTGGCGGAGCTTGTCCATGTGGGCCTTGAACTCAGACTCGGAGACAACCTTGACGCGGAAAAGCATTTCGGAGTGGTATTCACCGCAAAGTTCAGCACACTTGCCATCGAAGGTGCCTTCCTTCGTCGGGGTGAACCGGATGTAGTTGGTCTTGCCTGGGATCATGTCGCGCTTCTGGAGGAACGCGGGGACCCAGAAAGAGTGGATGACATCGCGGGAGTTCAATTCCAGGTCAACTGACTTGTTGACCGGCAAGTACAGCGTGGGGAGCAGTTCCTTGTCGACCTCGTTGCCGGTCAGGTGCGCCTGGACGCCGGCCTCGTGGAGGTCCTCGGTGATGACCTGGCCCTGCTTGTAGTTGAAGTCCCATGCCCACTGCTTGCCGCGGACATCAACGACGACGTCGGCCGGCTGTGAGCGGTCATCGATCGCGCGCTGGTCCTGGTCGGTGAAGTAGAAGAACACCAGAACCATGAACAGCGGGATGGTCAAGTAGAAGACCTCGAGCGGCAGGTTGTAGCTGAGCTGCTTGGGGAACCCCGTGGTGCCCTTGCGGCGACGGTAAGCAATGATGCACCAGACCAGGAGGCCCCACGTGATGATACCGACTGCCAAAGCGGCGATCCATGAGTTGACCCAGAGGTCCATGATCCGGTCAGTGTGGTTGGTCGTGCCGCGCTCTGTAGGCAGCCAACCCTTCTCTACCTCTGGTGAACATCCGGTCAAAACCAACGCGCCGGCGAGTGCCAAGCCAGTGATCGAGGTGATCTTTATGCGTCGGCTGCCGGTTCGGTTCTGCGAACTCACAGACGGCCCTTCCTCTTGTTGCTGTCTCCCGGCAGGCCGAAGGCTCACCGGGCACACTAAAAAGTTTTACTACCCGATGTAGAGCTTACCGCTATCAGGCGGTTTTCGCGCACATGTCAGCGCCGTGGCTCCGGATGCGTTTAAAGCAGTCCGGAGTGGCGCCGACATGCGGCGATGGCTCACATCAGTGGAACGAATCACCGCAGGCGCAAGACCCGCCGGCGTTCGGGTTGTCGATGGTGAAGCCTTGCTTCGAAATGGTGTCCTCGAAGTCGATGCTTGCGCCGCTGAGGTAAGGGACACTCATCTTGTCCACGATGACCTCAACACCGTCGTAATCCCGCACAGCATCTCCGTCGAGCATCCGCTCGTCAAAGTAGAGCTGGTAGATCAAGCCGGAGCAGCCGCCAGGCTGGACTGCAACGCGCAGCCGAAGGTCGGTGCGCCCTTCCTGTTCGAGGAGGCTGCGGACCTTGCCTGCCGCCACGTCGGTCAGGTTGACCTCGTGCGTGGGCAGTTCGTCGTTGGCGACGACCTGTGTTCCGGTGCTGTTTTCGTTGGTTGCAGTGCTCATTGGCCTACCTTCTTATGAAGCTTCTGGCGGCGGCGCCGGGACGCTGCCTGCCCTTACCCAATTACATACGGGTTACAGCTAATGCTACGTCGCGCAGACGCTTAGCTATAACTCCTGACGTAACCACGGACAGCATTTCCTTGTTCCCGGCCGAACGGGTCCTAGGCGCCCAGCCCCTCGGCATTCAGACGCGCAAGCATCAGGGCTTCGGCGAGCACAGCATGGCGGAAGTCGCCGATGTGCAAGGATTCGTTGGCGCTGTGCGCGCGGGAGTCAGGGTCCTCTACACCGGTCACCAAGATCTGGACGTCCGGATACATCTCCGTAAGGTCTGCGATGAACGGGATTGAGCCACCAATCCCCATCTCCACGGGTTGGACACCCCACGATTCCTCCAGGGCCCACAAAGCGACCCTTGCGGCCACAGAGGTTGTATCCGTCGCAAAAGCATTCCCCCGCTCCCCCGGCGTAAAGGTCACCCTGGCACCGAAGGGTGCGTTTGATTCAACGTGTTGCTTCAGGGCGTCCATCGCGGCTTCGGGGTCCTGCCCCGGAGCAAGGCGCATGCTGAACTTGGCCCGGGCCGCGGGAATCAGGGTATTGGAGGCGACATCCACCGCCGGGACGTCCATACCGATGATGGACAGCGCCGGCTTGGTCCACAGGCGCGAACCAATCGTGCCGCTCCCGGCGAGCCGCACGCCGTCGAGCACTGATGCATCCGCGCGGTAGTCGGCTTCGGCGAGGTCGACCGCAACGTCGTCGCGTGCCGCCAAGCCGGCGACCGCAACGTTGCCGTCGTCGTCGTGGAGAGTCGCGATCAACCGCGAAAGAAGTGTGGGAGCGTCCAGGACCGGACCGCCAAACATGCCTGAATGGACGGCGTGGTCCAAAACCCGGACTTCGAACGTCCCATCCACCAAGCCGCGAAGGCTGGTGGTCAACGCCGGAACGCCCACCTTCCAGTTGCTCGAGTCGGCTACAACGATCACATCTGCCCGCAGCAGCTCCTGGTGTTCTTCAAGGAACGTGCGGAACGTGGGCGAGCCGGCTTCCTCCTCGCCTTCGAAGAAGAAGGTCACGCCAAGGCCGAGCTCGTCACCGAGGACCTTGCTGACCGCGCTGTAGGCTGCCAGATGTGCCATGATGCCGGCTTTATCGTCAGCGGCCCCGCGACCATAAAGTCGCCCGTCCCGCTCCTCCGCCACGAACGGTTCGGACTTCCACAGAGCCCGCTCCCCCGGCGGCTGTACGTCATGGTGGGCGTACAAAAGAATGGTTGGTTTTCCTTCCGCCGCTGGACGTCGGGCGACGACGGCAGGACCGCCCGGGGTCCCGTCGGCTTTGTCGCACCTTAAGATCCGGACATCAGTCATGCCGGCGGCCTTGACCAACGAAGAGACGGCCTCGGCGCTTCGATCCAGTTCCCTGGGGTCGAAGCTCGGCCACGCAATACCTGGAATGGAGACAAGGTCCCGAAGGGAATCCATGGTGGAGTTGAAGGACTCATCAACTGCCGTGGTCAGTGCCTCGACCGGGATGTTGCCGGAGTACCGTTGCTTGTTCTGCGGGGTGTCCGCATGTGCTGAAGTCATGGCCCACACTTTACCTCCGGCTCGACGGCCATCAGGGGATGCCGGACCAAGCCCCGAAGATGCATCGCCGGGGACGACGTAACCTACGCCACCTCTCTGAGGGTATTCTGTATGGGTGTTCGGACGTAAAAAGGAAGAGCCCAGCGCTCAGTCAGTAGTAGACCAGGCCTACGCCCCGGCGCCGGGGGCCGGCAAGGGCACCCCTACGCCCAAGCGGAAAGACCAGGAAGCAGCACGGAAGCGCCCTCTGGTGCCCACCGACCGCAAGGCTTCGAAAGCGGCAGAGCGGGTGGCCATCCAGGATCAGCGCCTGAAGATGCGGCAGGCCCTGGACACCGGTGATGAGAAGTACCTGCCCTTGCGCGACAAGGGCCCTCAGAAGCGGTACGTACGCGACTACGTCGACGCCCGTTTCAGCCTCGGCGAATACTTGATGTTCGGCGCTTTGCTGTTCGTCGTCATTTCGCTGATCATTCCGCCGACCAGTGCCGGGATCAGCTACGTCCTGGTGGGCTTCTGGATCATGTTCCTCGCGGTCTTCGTGGACGTTTTCATTCTTTCCCGCAAGCTTCGCAAGCAGTTGACGGCGAAGTTCGGCGAGGTTGAGCGGGGAGCCATCTGGTATGGCTGCATGCGCGCCCTCCAGTTCCGCAAGCTTCGACTCCCCAAGCCCCAGGTGAAACGCGGCCAGTACCCGGCCTAGGAGCCTCCACCATTATCAAGAAGACCCCGGACCACTGGTCCGGGGTCTTCTGCCTTAAGAGGCTTTAGCGGGACGCCCGCTGCCGCAGCTTGACCAGGCCTTTGTTGATGCGGGATACCCAGAACGGACCCTCGTACAGGAAAGCCGTGTACCCCTGCACCAGCGTTGCACCGGCATCGAGGCGATCCTGAACGTCGCGGGCGGTCTCGACGCCACCAACGGCAATCAGCACAAGCTCATCACCCACAGCATCCTTGAGCCGCCTGAGGACTTCCAGGGAGCGCTGCTTGAGCGGAGCACCCGACAAGCCACCGGCCCCGAGGGCCTCGACTTGTGCGGGGTCGGACTTAAGACCAGCCCTGGAGATCGTGGTGTTGGTAGCGATAATTCCATCCAGCTTCAGGTCCAGCGCGAGACGGGCGACGTCGTCCACGTCTTCATTGGACAGATCCGGAGCAATCTTGACGAGCAAGGGAACGTGCCGTCCTGCAGCTTCGTCGGCGGCGTCACCGACGGCCCTCAGCAGCGGACGCAGGGTTTCAACGTTCTGCAGCAGACGCAGGCCCGGCGTGTTCGGGGAGCTGACGTTTACCACCAGATAGTCCGCGGCAGGAGCCAGGCCGCGCGCACTGATCAGGTAGTCTGCCGTGGCGTCGTCAAGGTCCACGTTTTTGGTCTTGCCAATGTTGACGCCGATGATGGGACGTGTCTGCGGGTACAACCTCTGCAAAGCAGCCCGTGCGGACTTGAGTCTCGGCGCAACGGCTGCGGCGCCGTCGTTGTTGAATCCCATGCGGTTGACCACGGCCCGGTCTTCGATAAGGCGGAATAACCGGGGCTTGTCGTTGCCGGGCTGGGCCTGGCCGGTAATAGTGCCAACTTCGACGTGACCGAAACCAAGGTCGGCCAAAGCCTCGATACCGTGGCCTTCTTTGTCGAAACCGGCCGCCAGCCCGAAGGGCGACGGGAAAGTGAGGCCGAAAGCCTCTGTCCTCAAAGAGGCATCCGGGGCGCTCAGCCGCGCCAGAATCCGGCCGGCGCCGGTACGGTGCGCTGTCCGGATCGCCTGGAAACCGATCTTGTGGGCTTTCTCGGCATCCATCCAGGAGAAGGCCAACTTGAAGAATGTGGGGTAAACACGCATGCTCCTAGTTTTGCCGGTCCGGGACCGCTGGCCAAACCCGTGACCGCAGAAGCCGCTAGCATGTACGCATGCCGCTGGAAGATAGTGACGCACATCATGGACCCCGGCGCGTTTCTGCCGACATCGCGGTGGTTGGTGCCGGATTATCCGGACTCGTCGCGGCCGCGACCGCCTACGCCGCCGGCAAGAGCGTGGTGGTGCTGGACCAAGAGCCGGAAGCATCAGTGGGAGGCCAGGCGCACTGGTCCTTCGGCGGACTCTTCATGGTCGATACCCCGGAGCAGCGCAGGCTGGGCGTAAAGGACAGCCCCGAGCTCGCCCTGTCCGACTGGATGGCTTCCGCTGCCTTCGATCGACCGGCCGATGGGCACGCACGGGCCTGGGCGGAGGCCTATGTCCATTTCGCCGCCGGTGAGAAAAGGAGCTGGCTCAGTAACTTGGGCGTTGGCATTTTTCCGCTGGTTCAGTGGGCCGAGCGGGGTGGGTACGGTCCCCAAGGTCACGGAAACACGGTGCCCCGATTCCACGTCACTTGGGGAACGGGACCGGCGCTTGTCCAACCGTTCCTCGCCAAGGTGCAGGAAGGGGTCGCTGCGGGAAAGGTGCGGATGTTCTTCAGGCACAGGGCCGCGTCCTTGACGACGACGGCGGGCCGGGTCACCGGCGTGTCCGGCCAGGTTTTGAAACCTTCGACGGCGGTGCGGGGCCAGGAGTCCTCGCGGGTCGCCGTCGGCGACTTCGAGGTGAACGCCGGAGCGGTCGTGGTGACCACGGGAGGGATTGGGGGCAACCACGATCTCGTGCGTCGGCAATGGCCAGGTGGCTCAGCGCCGGCCAACATGCTCAGTGGCGTGCCCGCGTTCGTGGACGGTGGGTTCCTTCCGGCAGTCCAAGCAGCGGGCGGAAGATTGATCAACGGTGACCGGATGTGGCACTACCCCGAGGGCATCCACAATTACGAGCCTGTGTGGCCCAAGCACGGAATCCGCATCCTCCCGGGACCTTCGTCTCTGTGGCTCGACGCCGAGGGCAGCCAATTGCCGGCCCCGCTATTCCCGGGTTTCGATTCCCTGGGAGCGTTGCGCCATATTCTCGCAACAGGCCACGGCTACTCATGGTTCGTCCTTGACAGAACCATCGCCCTCAAGGAGCTGGCTCTTTCCGGGTCTGAACAGAATCCTGACCTCACCGGCAAGGACGTGAGGCTCCTTGCCTCGCGCCTGAAGCCGGGCACCGACTCCCCTATCCAACGTTTCCTGCAAAGGGGCGAAGACTTCATCGAGGCCACATCGGTCCGGGACCTCGCCGCGGGGATGAACCGTCTGGCTCAAAACCACCTGATCGACGCCGGCACCCTGGAGGCGTTGGTGGACGCCCGGGACCGGCAGGTGACCAGTGGCCTTGGAAAGGACCCACAGCTTGCCGCGATCAGGGCAGCACGGCGCTTCGCCACCGACAAACTGATGCGGGTCGCACCCCCGCACCGCCTGACTGACCCCAAACACGGTCCCTTGGTTGCGATCCGCCTCTCGGTCCTGACCAGGAAGAGCCTCGGCGGCCTTCAAACAGACCTGGGCTCAAGGGTATTGGGCGTGGAGGGGGAAGCGGTTCCGGGTCTTTACGCAGCCGGGGAGGCTGCCGGGTTCGGCGGAGGAGGCATCCACGGGTATCGGGCGTTGGAAGGAACGTTCCTTGGCGGCTGCCTCTTCTCGGGCAGGGCTGCAGGGCGGAACGCCGCGGACGGTGTCTAAGCTAAACCCATGGAGTGGACCCCTGACATCCTTGGAAAGGACTTCCAGTCCTGCGGCTTCGAGGCGGCGGGGCCCGACGGCGTGACCCGCCACGCCACCCTGGTCCGGCATCGGACTGAAGGGACTTCCACCTCGGATCGAGGTTCAGGACGAGCGTCCTACGGAGCCGTGCTCTTCCTCCACGGTTGGAGCGACTACTTCTTCAATACCGAGCTCGCCCGGTTCTGGGCCGGGCAGGGTTACGATTTCTACGCTTTGGACATGCACAACCATGGCCGGAGCCTGCAGTCCAACACTCCGGGCGGCTACGTAGCGGACTTGAGGTACTACGATGCCGAAATCGACAGAGCCATGGAACTCATTCGGGATGACCGCTCCGGCTACCCCGAGGGCACGCTGACCTTGATGGGGCATTCAACCGGAGGCCTGGTTGCCGCGCTGTGGGCCAGTCGGCATCCAGGCCAGGTCCAGTTCCTGATACTCGACAGTCCGTGGCTCGAAATGCACGGGAGCTCACTGGTCCGTCGAGCCGCCCACGCCATGGTCGCGCCTCTTGCCAGGTTTCGTCCGGAGACTGTATTGCGGCTGCCGGAGAGAGGTTTCTACTTCCGGAGCATCAGCAGCAGCGCAGAGGGAGAATGGGTGCTCGACGAGCAGTACCGGCCTCCTTTTGCCTTCCCCGTGCGGGCTGGATGGTTGAGCGCCGTCTTTGCAGGCCATTCGCAGGTTTCCCGTGGGCTCAACCTGGAAATACCTGTGTTGGTCCTGACTTCAGCGGCCAGCGCCAACGGCATGGTGTGGCAGGAATCCATGCGACGCTCCGACGCGGTCCTGGATGTGGGCATCATCGCCCTGCGCGCCATGGCGCTGGGACGAACAGTTACCTTGGAGCGGATTGATGGCGGCCTGCATGATGTCTTCCTCTCGGCACCAGAGGTACGGAAAGACGCCTATGAACGGCTCGCCCGCTGGATCCGCGGATTCATGCGCCACGGCGCTCTGGAAGGGCAAGAGGAAAGGGATACGTGACGGGGACAGGCAACTCCGGTCAGCAGTGGAGGCCCGACGTCCTGGGCCATAACTACGAATGCATGGACCTGCCACTCAATGATGACGACGAAGGTCCGGTCAAAGCAACGCTTGTGAGGCACGCTCCGGCTCTTGAGGACACAGCTCCGCACGGAATCCTCGATTTCCTGACGACCTTCGTCAAACGCAGGCACCGCACACCGCACGAAACAGACGGGGCACCCAAAGTCGTCCTCTACCTTCACGGCTGGGCGGACTACTTCCTCCAAACGGAACTCGCCGAATACCTCACCGCCTCAGGCTTTCTTTTCTATGCGGTGGACCTCCGCAAATTCGGCAGAAGCCTTCTCCCAGGACAAACACCGGGCTACGCATCCGACCTCAGTGTCTACGATGAGGATCTTGCCGTGGCCCTGAGGGAAATCGAACGGGACGTGGCAGCGCGGACCAACAATCATGTGCCTCCTACGATCCATGTGATTGCCCACTCCCTTGGTGGACTCATCGCCGCGCTATGGGCCGACCGCAACCCAGGCACAGTGGGCACGCTGGTCCTCAACTCCCCATGGCTTGAGCTCCAGGGCAGCAGCTTGGTCCGGAGCATCGCCATGCACCTGGTGGAACCGTTCGCCCGCACCGACCCGAAGCGTCCCTTCAGATTCCCGGAAATGCCTGCTTACTGGGAAAGCGTCAGCAATGAAGCGCATGGTGAATGGATGCTGGACCCTGTGTGGCGGCCCCGGGCTTCATTTCCCATACGGGCTGGTTGGACCAAGGCTGTCCTTGCCGGGCACGCCGCTGTTGAGCGCAAGTTGAACATTGATGCCCCTGTCCTGGTTCTGTTGTCGGGCCGGACCAGGATCCAAGCAGAATGGACGGCCGACCTGATGCGCGCGGATGCCGTCATCGACGTCGAAGAAACCTCCCGGCGCGCCCTTGGCCTGGCGCGGCGAACTGCCGTGTTCCGGTACCCGGGCGCCCTCCACGACGTCTTCCTGTCGCGCCGCACAGTCCGCCAACAGGCCTACCGCGACGTTGCGGTATGGCTCGCCGCCTACCCGTACTGAATTAGCACACGCAGGCTAATTGGCGGCGGGCGCCGCGTCCACGGCTCCTCCATAGCGCCTGTCGCGTTTGGCATAAATTTCGACGGCGTCCCACAGGGTGCGCCTGTCAACGTCCGGCCAGAGGGTGTCCATGAACACGAATTCCGCGTAAGCAGATTGCCACAGCAGGAAGTTGGAGAGCCGCTGCTCCCCCGAACTCCGCAGGAAGAGGTCGACATCCGGCAGGTCGGGCTCGTCCAGGTACTTCTGGATGGTCTTTTCAGTGACCGCACCCGGCTTGAGCCGCCCCGCTGCAACGTCTTCGGCAATCGCGGACACAGCGTCGGCAATCTCAGCCCGGCCTCCGTAATTAACACACATGGTCAACGTGCAGGTGTCATTGGCCCGGGTGTACTCCTCGGCTTCTTCCAGCTCCTTGATGACGGAGCCCCAGAGACGGGGCCGGCGGCCGGCCCAACGGATCCTGACACCCCAATCGTCGAGCTGGTTTCGCTGCCTACGAAGCACATCCTTGTTAAATCCCATCAGGAAGCGCACCTCTTCGGGTGAACGGCGCCAGTTCTCGGTTGAAAATGCGTAGACGCTGACGTACTTGATACCCAGCTCGATGGCTCCGGCCATGACATCCAGAAGGGCAGGCTCGCCAGCCTTGTGCCCCTCGATCCGGGGCAACCCGCGCTGATTGGCCCATCGTCCATTGCCATCCATGACAATGGCGACGTGCTGCGGGATAAGCTCACTCGGAATATTTGGCGGAACCGCTCCGGAAGGATGCGCATAAGGCGCCTTTACGGGGGTAGTCCGGGCCGCCGTCGTCTTGCTTTTCTTTCCAAGTGCCACTGTCAGCTTCGCTCCACATGTTTGAGGGATTTCACGGCACGTTCCAAATGCCATTGCAGGTAACTTGCCACCAGGCCCGCGGCTTCACGGCGGTGCCGCGGATCCGATGCGTCCGCAACCGTCCAGTCGCCGGTCAACAATGCTCCAAGCAGGACGACGGTCTCGGCCGCCGGCGCCGGCGAACCGGGCGGCCTGCAGTCCCCACAGACCATCCCACCCACCGGGGCGGCAAAGGCAGTATGTGGTCCAGGACGGCCACACCGGGCACAGGAGGTAAAGCTGGGAGCCCATCCCCCCGTGGCCAACGCGCGCAGAAGATAGGAGTCCAGGATCAGCTCCGGCGGATGGTCCGAGCGGCTCAGGGCTGCCAACGCACCCACCAGAAGGTTGTACTGCGCCGTCCCTGATTCGGAATCGGCGTCCGTCAGCTTTTCAGCGGTCTCGGTCATGGCCGCAGCCACCGTGAACCGGCCATAGTCGGCGGCGATGCTGCTTCCGTAGGCACCCTTGGCCACAGCCTGGGTGACAATGTCCAGCGTTCGGCCCGACACCAGCTGCAAATCTGCCACCATAAACGGCTCAAGCCTGGCTCCGAAGCGGCTGCTTGTCCTTCGGACGCCTTTGGCCACGGCACGCACTTGCCCATGGTGTTTCGTGAGCAAGGTAATGATGCGATCCGCCTCGCCCAGCTTGTGGGTACGGAGCACTACGGCATCGTCCCGATATGCCCGGGCGGCAAACGATGGATTGGCCACATCTAATCTTCGCACTATGCCTGGACCCGGGACGGACACCGGACCGTGTGGTGACAGAGTTTCCTGTCACCACACGGTTCCGGCCTAGGCCTGGGCGTCGCGGACGGCTCTGTTCACAGCCGAAATCAACGCCTTGAGCGAGGACGTCGTGGTGCTGGGGTCAATCCCTACTCCCCACAGGACACGCTCGCCGACGGCACATTCGACGTACGCGGCAGCGCTGGCGCTGCCGCCCTCGGACAGGGCGTGCTCGCTGTAGTCGAGGACCCGGACGTCGACGCCGTCCTGGTGCAGAATGTCCAGCAACGCCGCAATCGGACCATTGCCGTGTCCGGTGCGCCGCACCTCGGCACCATCAATCCGCAGGTTCGCATTCATGGTCATGGCACCGGCTTCATCGGTTTCGGTGCTCACGCTGCCCAGCGTGTAGCGGCCCCACTGGGCCTGTTCCTCGTCTGAAGGCAGGTATTCGTCCTGGAAGATCTGCCACAGCTGGGATCCGCTGACTTCGCCACCGACAGCGTCCGTGCGCCGCTGGATAACACCGGAAAACTCAATCTGGGCCCGCCGTGGCAGGTCCAGGTTGTGCTCATTCTTCAGCAGGTACGCAACTCCACCCTTGCCGGATTGGGAGTTGACCCTGATAACGGCTTCGTAGCTGCGTCCCAGGTCCTTCGGGTCGATGGGCAGGTAAGGCACTTGCCAGGTGAAGTCATCCACGGACTTGCCGGCAGCGGCGGCGTCCTTCTCCAGGGCCTCAAAGCCCTTCTTGATTGCGTCCTGGTGCGAACCGGAGAACGCTGTGAAGACCAGGTCGCCGCCATAGGGTGAGCGCTCCGGAACGGGCAGCTGGTTGCAGTACTCCACTGTTCGGCGGATCTCATCAATATCCGAGAAGTCGATCATGGGGTCCACACCCTGGACAAACATGTTCAGCCCGAGCGTCACCAAGTCCACGTTGCCGGTGCGTTCGCCGTTTCCGAAGAGGCAACCCTCAATGCGGTCCGCGCCAGCCAGGTAGCCGAGTTCGGCTGCAGCAACTCCGGTGCCACGGTCGTTGTGGGGGTGCAGGGAGATGATGATGCCGTCGCGGGGGTGCAGGTTGCGGTGCATCCACTCGATCGAATCGGCGTAGACGTTCGGGGTAGCCATTTCCACGGTGGCCGGCAGATTGATGATGACCTGCTTGTCGGCCGATGCCTCAAAGACGTCGGCAATGGCGTTGCACACACGTGCGGCGTACTCGGGCTCGGTTCCCGTGAAGGACTCGGGCGAGTACTCGTAGGTGATGTGCGTGTCCGTCAGTGTTTCTTCGTACTTCTTGCAGAGCCGTGCGCCCTGCAGTGCGATGTCCAGGATTCCGTCTTCGTCCTGGTTGAAGACGACACGCCGCTGGAGTACCGACGTGGAGTTGTACAGGTGAACAATTGCCTGCTTGGCGCCGACCAGGGACTCATAGGTCCGCTCGATCAGGTGTTCCCGCGCCTGGGTCAAGACCTGGATGGTGACGTCGTCGGGAATGTGACCGCCCTCGATCAGCTGACGGACAAAATCGAAATCGGTCTGTGATGCGGAAGGGAACCCTACCTCGATTTCCTTGTAGCCCATCTTGACCAGCAGCTGGAACATCTTCAGTTTGCGGGCCGGGCTCATGGGATCGATCAGCGCCTGGTTGCCGTCCCGAAGGTCAACAGCACACCACCGAGGAGCTTTGGTGATGACCTTGTCCGGCCAGGTACGGTCAGGGACCTCAACGATGATCTGGTCCTGGAACGGCACATAGCGGTGAATGGGCATACCGGAGGGCTTTTGTGCATTACGCATGACGTGTGGCCTTTTCTCTAAGAACTGTATGAAAGCTTGGCCGGACACAACGAAACTCCGCGGCGAGGGTGGCCCAGCGTCAAACAGCTATCAGGCCTCGCCGCGGCAGCTAAGAAGAAGCATTTCCGCACGCACAAAATTACAGTAGCACGGTGCGTATGATGACAGTGCAACACCTCATGCAACGTCCACTATGCAGACGCCGCGGCGGTGGCAACGCCGACTGCAGCGTCCCTTCAAGGAGCCACAGTGCCACAGTCGGGGATCACTCTTTCGAATATCGACCACAGCGTCCGGCCCCAGGACGACCTTTATCAACACGTCAACGGCGCGTGGCTGAACAGCACCACCATTCCTGACGACAGGCCGTTGGAAGGGACGTTCACCGCCTTGCGCGATGGAGCCGAACTTGCAGTGAAGGCAATCATCGAAGAAGCCGCAGGCAAGGGTGAAGCGGCCACGGGCATCGAACAGAAAGTGGGCGGCCTTTACACAAGCTTCATGGACGAGGCCGCGGCCGAGGCAAAGGGACTCGACCCCGTCCGGCCGCGACTTGACGAGGTACGGGCGGTGCAGTCCACCGGGGAGCTGGCAGGCTTGATTGGCCGGCTTTTCCGTTCGGATGTATCAGGGCTCTTTTCGATCTACCCCGCCCCGGATGCCGGCAACCCTGAACGCATCCTGCTGTACATCGGTCAAGGTGGCTTGGGCTTGCCTGATGAGTCCTACTACCGCGAGGACAAGTTCGCCGGCATCGTTACGGCTTACAGCGGATACATCGAAAGACTGTTTACCCTCGCCGGAGTCCCCGACGCTGCGCAGGCTGCTCAGCGCGTGGTCGCGCTTGAGACGGCCTTGGCATCGCATCATTGGGACAACGTCACGCTCAGGGATCCCCAGAAGACCTACAACCTGAAGTCCGCAGAAGAGGCAACGGCGCTGTTTCCCTTGCTGGACACGTGGTTCGACGCGGCGCGGGTCGATGCGGACAAGCGTCAGGAAATTGTTGTCAGCACACCCGACTTCTTCACCGGTGCTGCCGGCTTGCTGGAATCCGAGCCTCTGCAGACGTGGAAGGAATGGCTGACACTCCGGGTTCTCAGTTCGGCCGCCCCTTACTTGTCGTCCGCCTTCGTGGACACCAACTTTGAGTTTTACGGCACGACCCTCAGCGGGACACCACAGAACAAGGAACGGTGGAAGCGTGGAGTTGCGGTCGTGGAAGCAGCACTTGGCGAGGCAGTTGGCCAGATCTACGTCGAACGGCACTTCCCCGCCGGTCACAAGGCCCGGATGGAGACCTTGGTAGCCAATCTGATCGAGGCCTACCGCGAAAGCATCTCGTCATTGGAGTGGATGGGCGAAGAGACCAAGAAGGAAGCCCTGAAGAAGTTGGACGCGTTCCGTCCCAAGATCGGCTTCCCGGAGAAATGGATTGACTACTCTGCCGTGGAAATCGACCCCAGTGATCTTCTCGGCAACGTTGAGCGCGCCCATGACGCCGACGTGGACCGGCACCTGGACGAGATCGGCAAGCCCGTTGACCTGACGAAGTGGCTGATGACGCCTCAGACAGTCAACGCCTACTACCACCCCATGTTGAACGAAATTGTCTTCCCGGCTGCCATCCTCCAACCGCCTTTCTTCACCGCGGAGGCGGACGACGCCGTGAACTACGGTGGGATCGGCGCAGTGATCGGACACGAGATTGGCCACGGCTTCGACGATCAAGGATCGCAGTTCGATGGCAGCGGCGCACTGCGCAACTGGTGGACCGAGGACGACCGCAAGGCCTTCGAAGCACTCACGGCAAAACTCGTGGCCCAGTTCGACGCCCTTTCACCGTATGCCGCACCCGATCACAAAGTGAACGGCAAACTCACCCTGGGCGAGAACATCGGAGATCTTGGCGGACTGACCATTGCCTACAAGGCGTACCTGCTGAGCCTGGATGGTAAAGAACCGGAAGTCATTGATGGCTTTACGGGCCAGCAACGGTTCTTCATGTCGTGGGCAGCCGGCTGGCGTCAGGTCATTCGAGCCGAGGAAGCGATCCGCAGGCTCGCCACCGACCCGCACTCCCCCAATGAGTTCCGGACCAATGCCATCGCACGAAACCTCGATGCTTTCCATGAGGCCTTCGGAGTACGCGAAGCTGACGGAATGTGGACCGAGCCGCAGGAACGCGTCAGCATCTGGTAAACAAACGAACAAGAGAGGCCGGGCCAGTTCTTCAACTGGCCCGGCCTCTCTCATGAGTCGCCTGCGTTATCCGCTACTGATCGATGTAGAACGGGTTCACCTGTTGGCACACCGCGTCCTTGGCAGTTTGGTTGACCACATCTGAGGGAACCGACGCTGCTCCGTAGGCCGTGCCGGTTGTGAAGTCCGTACCCACGTAAAGCTGCACACCAGCCACGCCAGGTGCCTCTTGAACTTGGGCGGCCGGGATGCCATAGAGCTTGGCGACGTCGGCGGCCACGTCGGCAAAGCCCGTTCCGTAGTAAAGCACGGTCTGGTCCACGGGGTTGGCCAGATAGGACACAGCCTGTGCGAATCCGCCGCCCGTCAGAACGGCCATCAGTTCCTGGCCGCGGGTGGCGACACCACTGCCGTTGGCCACCGAAACAGGCTGGATCGCCTTGTCATAGGCAGGCGCGGCGGGTGTTGTGGCTGTCGGCTGCGGGGCCGGGCTTTCTGACGGCGAGGGAGTAGCCGTCGCACCAGGGGTGGTGAGGTCGAGGTCCGCGCGCAGTGCTGCGAAGAGCTGGGACGCTTGGGGTTCAACCAGTTCAAGGCGGTTCGGATCCACGGCTGCAGCCTGGGTTGGCACTGCCACGAACGCTACCTTGGACACGTCAATGTCCTTCAGCCGCCCACCGATGGTCAACAGTGACGGGACCGAGGCGAGGCCCTCGTCCACGGTCAGGTTTTGGGTGACGACGTCTGCGATTTGCAGGAGACGCTGCGGATTGCCCAGGGTGCCTTCACTCTTGAGCTTTCGAGTCAGGGAAGAAAGGAATGCCTGCTGGCCCTTGATGCGACCCAAGTCGCCTCCGTCGCCGAACGCATGCCTGGTGCGCAGGAACGCCAAGGCCTGCTCGCCTTCGACCAGCGAGTCGCCCTTCGGCAGGCGGAGGCGGGAATCCGGATCAAAGACGGGATCGCTGACGCAGACATTCACACCGCCGACGGCGTGGGAAAGTTCCTTGACGGCGTTGAAGTCCGCCATCATGAAGTGGTCGATCTCAAGACCCGTCAGCTTGTTGATAGTGTCGACTGCGCAACCGATGCCGGCCTCTGCCATGGCCTCGTTGATCATCACGCCGCTTCGGGCGGGAAACGTCTGGTTGTTCGTCCGGTCGGTGCACTGGGGCACATTCACCAGCAAATCCCGGGGGAAGCTGAGGACATTGACGCGCTTGTTGTCGGCAGAGATGTCCAGCAGCATCATGACATCCGAGTGACCATAACCCGTGGAATCCTCGCTGGTGCCGTACTCGGCATTCTTGCCGTCACGGGTATCGGAGCCAAGGATCAGGATCTGGAGCCGGTCGGTCTTGTCATTGGCTGTGGCCTCACCTGCATTGCGGCTTTCATCAGCACTCAGGGGGGCCTTGGTGATGTTGGTCTGCAGTCGGATAAACCAGAAAGCAGCAAACGCGACGCCGGCGACCAACGCGACGGAGACCACGCCGGTGACGATCTTCAACCAGAGCGGCCATCCCTTGCGCTCATTCATATGGCGCGGAGTGCCGTCGGCCTCGGCTCCATGGCGTGCCGCAACGGGGCCAGCGGTGCCGGTGCCCTCCGGGCGGGCGTCACGACGTCGCACTATTCGGTTTACCTTTCCTTAAAACAGCTCGATCCCCGCAATCATAGTTGCCGTTTCTGGGAAGTTCCTTATCGGGCCGGGAGCCACGCCGGATCCAGCTCCGCTGGTCTAGAAGCCGAGTTTGACCAGCTGCTTCGGATCGCGCTGCCAGTCCTTGGCAACTTTGACATGCAAATCGAGGTAGATCCGTGTACCGAGAAGGGTTTCGATACCCTTGCGGGCATTGGTTCCGACTTCACGCAGCCGGCTGCCACCCTTGCCAATGATGATGGCCTTCTGCGAGGGACGCTCTACATAGAGATTGACGCGGACGTCCAGGAGCGGATTGTCCTCAGTACGTCCTTCACGCGGCACGATCTCCTCCACCACTACTGCCAACGAGTGCGGAAGCTCATCACGTACCCCTTCCAAAGCCGCTTCGCGGATGAGCTCGGCGATCATGACCGCTTCGGGCTCATCTGTCAGCTCGCCATCCGGGTAGAGCGGCGGGGAGGCAGGCATGTGGCTGATCAGAACGTCCGCGACGGTGGAAACCTGGAAACCGTCGGCCGCTGAGACCGGAACGATGTCAGCCCATCCTGCTTCTCCCAGGACATCCCTGCCCAGTTCGGCGACGGCGAGCAACTGCTCGGTCAGGGCCTGGCGGTCCACGAGGTCGGTTTTGGTCACCAACGCGACGATCGGCTTGCGTCCGACGCCGGCCAGCTGGGCGGCAATGAACTTATCGCCAGGACCAATCTTTTCGTTGGCAGGCAAGCAGAATCCGATGGCGTCCACTTCAGCCAAAGTGTCGGCAACGAGCTCGTTCAGCCGCTTGCCGAGAAGGGTACGGGGACGGTGCAGACCCGGCGTGTCCACGAGAATCAGTTGTGCGTCCTCGCGGTGGACGATGCCGCGGATGGTGTGGCGCGTAGTCTGCGGCTTGGCTGAAGTGATCGCTACCTTCTGGCCAACGAGGGCATTGGTCAGGGTGGACTTGCCGGCATTCGGCCGACCGACCAGCACCGAGAAGCCCGCGTGAAAGCCGCCGAAGTCGTTGTCGGCGTCGAATTTCTTATTTTGCTTGCTCACGTGGAACTCCCTGTTGCGTTGAGTCGGCGTCGTCGAGAAGGTCTTCAAGGTCAGTGTCTTCCTTTGGCATGGCGGCCGCAATGATATGGCTGACCCTGTTACGCCGACCCTCAAGCCTATCTGCCTTTAGGAACACCCCGTTCACTTCAACGGAGCTCCCGACAATCGGAACCTGGCCGAGAGCCTTGGCGAGGAGACCGCCCACAGTGTCCACTTCGTCGTCGTCGAGTTCGATATCGAAGAGTTCGCCAAGGTCATCGATGCTCATGCGTGCGCTGACGCGGTACTGTCCGTCACCCAAGTCGACGGCCTCTTCAGCGGCCGCGTCGTATTCGTCGACGATCTCGCCAACGATTTCTTCGATGAGATCCTCCAATGTCACCAAACCGGCGGTTCCACCGTACTCGTCAATGACGATGGCCACGTGGGTCGACTCCTGTTGGAGCTCGCGCAGGAGATCGCTCACCAGCTTGGATTCGGGAACGTACCGGACATCGCGGGCCAGCGAGTCGACGTCGTGCGGCTGCAGTCCCGGCTCACCGCGGTGCATGGCCGCGGCAACATCCTTGAGGTACAGGATGCCGCGGATTTGATCCGTGTTCTCACCGATCACTGGAATTCGGGAATAGCCCGACCGCAGGAACAATCCCATGGCGGTCTCAAGGTCGGCCCCCGTGCCGATACTGACAATGTCCGTGCGGGGAACCATGACAGAACGCACCAAAGTGTCGCCAAAGTCGAAGACCGAGTGGATAAGTTCTGCTTCGTTGTCTTCGATCATGTCGGACTCGGCCGCGCGGTCCACAAACTCGCGGAACTCTTCTTCGCTGACGAAAGCATCATCGCCGGCTGGAGCGCCAGGGGCTACCGCTTGGCCAAGGGCCACAAGCCAGCCCGGAATCGGGCCCAGGATCCAACACAGGAACCTGATCAGGGGCGCGGTGAAGCGCACTACCGGTCCGGAGTGCGCGCGCCCAAGCTGCCTGGGCGAGACACCCACAAGCACAAAGCCGATAACGGCCATGATGCCCGTCGCGGCCAGCCCGGCGAGCCACACGTTGTCCAGCAAGCTGTGGAGGACAACGGCAACCGCCACGGCCGCCGCCATTTCAAACCAGACTCGCCAAAAGCGCAGCGCCCTCATATGGGCTATGGGGTTTTCCAGGATGCCGGCCAAGGCTTTGCCCTTGCTCCGGCCAAGGGATTGCTCGGCCTCGTGGCGGGGCAGGAAGTTGAACGCAGCCTCCGCTGCAGTCAGCAGGGCTACAAAGCTGAGGAAAACCAGCGCCATGCCGACCAGGATGAGCGAGGTCACTGCATGGTCTCCATGGGGGCATCCTTGCCCAGGAATTCAGACAGCAGTTCGCGCTGCAGGCCAAACATCTCTTCTTTTTCCTCGGGTTCTGCGTGGTCGAAGCCCAGCAGATGCAGGATCCCGTGAGTGGCAAGGAGCAGCATTTCATCCTGCGTTGAGTGCCCCGCATTGCGCGCCTGCACCTCAGCCACCTGCGGGCAAATGGCGATGTCTCCGAGCATGCCCTGCGGAGTCGGCTTGTCCGGCGTCCCCGGCGTCAGCTCATCCATGGGCACGGACAGAACATCCGTGGCCCCGGGCTCGTCCATCAGCTCAATGTGAAGCTTCTCCATGGCGGGTTCGTCCACCAAGAGGATCGACAGCTCCGCCTGGGGGTGGATGTAGAGGCGTTCAAAAATGAAGCGGGACAACGTCACCAGCTGTGCTTCATCGACTGCCACGCCGGACTCGTTGTTGACTTCAATGCTCATTTACGTTCTCCACGTTTATGGGTGTTGGCAGCTGCCGTGGGTCGGTGGGCGTCATCCCATGCGCTGTAGGCGGAGACGATATCGGCCACCAGGCGATGCCGCACAACGTCAGCCGCCTCCAGGATCGAGAAGTTGACGTCGTCGATACCGGTGAGGATTTCGCGGACGATCCTCAGGCCCGAGGTCGAACCAAAGGGAAGATCGATCTGCGTGACGTCGCCGGTCACCACCATCTTGGACCCGAACCCGAGACGCGTCAGGAACATCTTCATCTGTTCCGGAGTGGTGTTCTGGGCTTCGTCAAGAATGATGAAGGCGTCGTTCAGGGTACGACCACGCATGTACGCCAAAGGCGCCACCTCGATAGTCCCGGCTGCCATCAACCGCGGAATGGATTCCGGATCCATCATGTCGTGAAGGGCGTCGTACAAAGGACGCAGGTAGGGGTCAATTTTGTCGCTGAGAGTGCCAGGAAGGAAGCCCAGCCTCTCCCCCGCCTCAACGGCGGGCCGCGTCAGGATAATCCGGCTGACTTCCTTGTTCTGCAATGCCTGTACAGCCTTGGCCATGGCGAGGTACGTCTTGCCTGTACCTGCAGGACCAATTCCGAAGATCACCGTGTTGTCGTCTATGGCGTCAACATAGTTCTTTTGGTTCAGGGTCTTGGGCCTGATGGTCTTGCCCCTGCTGGAAAGGATGTTGTGGGTCAGGACATCCGCAGGATTCTGCACAGACTGGGTCCTCAGGAGGGAGACCAGTTGCTGAAGTACGTCCGGCGTGACCAAGGTCCCCTTGGCCACGAGACCACGTACCTCCTCAAGGAGGCGCATGATGCGGGGAATCACCGTGGAAGGACCGGTCATGGAGAGCTCGTTGCCACGAACGTGGAAGTTCACGTCCGGGAACTGTTCCTCGATGTACCGCAGCGCTTCATCATGGCTGCCCAGCGAGTGAACCATCTGGTCGGAGTTGTCGAACGTAACAACTTCCGTGCGCGTGCCCGGTAAGGTGTGCGGGAACTCGGTCAGCGGCTGGTTCCCGTTTCCGGTCCTGAGCCGCCCGTTCAAAGATTCACTCATAGTGCTGGCCTTGCGGCCTGTTCTCCTCCGGTTGATGGTATGACGCAATCCTACGCCAGCGCCGGGCCGGATGAACCTCGGCAAGGCGCCGGAACCTCGGCCGAAACGATGCCGACGACATTTTGTCTCAACTCGGCATCAAGCCGGTATCAATCATGTTTCAGTTGACCGCTGTCCACCCAAACCCGGCCGGACGCCGTCGTCAATGTGCCAAGCTGGCTTAATCGGGTGGTTGGAACCCCCGCAGCCCTGACCAAAAGGAAGCACCATAGCCATGCCAGCGAGCACCCGGAAAGGCGCACGAAAGCGGACACGGTCCGCCATCGCCGCGCCTGCGATGCTTGCTGTCCTGCTGCTGACCGGTTGCATTGCCAACGGCGGAGGGGGTAGCCAGGCAACGTCGAGCCCGCCATCGCTGTCCGTGCAGGACGCCCCCGCGAGCAACGCCCCCTTGGAGACAACTCAGGCTTCCACCAAAATTCCGGTCTATTGGATTGGGCGAAGCAAGGACGAGGTCTACCTCTACCGCGAATTCCGGGACATTTCCGGTGACGGCAACCCTGTCACCACCGCCCTGAAGATCATGATGGCCGAGAAGCCGTTGGATCATGATTTCTTTACGCCCTGGCAGGAACCGGGAAACCTGGCGACGTCCATCTCGGGCAAAAACGTAATCACCGTCGACGTCTCCCGCGACGCCTTCAACTCGAACCTGGATGCCGGGATGGCCCAGCGCGCCATTCAGCAGCTGGTGTACACAGCGACGGCGGCAGCCTCGTCCTCCGGACTCATCAACTCGGGCCAGCAGATCCAGGTGGTCATCCTGGTGGACGGCCACAAGGACTACATGGCGTTCGGACAAGTAAAACTTGGCGAACCGATGACACGCGACGCTTCCTTGGTCGCGCCGCTGTGGATCATTGATCCCCAGGAGGACGTTTCCCTGCCGTCCGGGCTCATCAAGTTCAACGGCCGCATCACAGACAACTCCCGGCCCATCAGCTGGCAGATCCTCCAGGACAACGGCAAGGGAGAGAAGTCGAGCCTGCTCACGGGCCAGACCAAGGCAACTGGCGAGCCCGGTCAGTACGGTCTTTTCAGCTTCGGAGCCACACTGAAACCCGGCAAGTACGAGCTCCGGGTATCCGAGGTGGACGACGCCGGCAAGGCCATCGAATCGAGCACGGATACCCGCTTGTTCAGCGTCTCCTAGGCATGTCCGCCGCGGACTGGTCGCCGGCCGGCTACCAGCGGCCCAGGACGTCGCTGGCCAGAACGACGGCGGCAGGTCCCGCCGTCGACGACCGCAACACATGGTGACCCAACAGTGCGGTGACGGCACCCGCGTCACTGAGCCGCGTTACTTCGCGCGGTGAGATTCCGCCTTCCGGCCCGACAATCAGAAGAACCTCGCGCGGTGGGGTGTCGCCAGCATCCAGCTTCTCCAGGACCTCCCGCAAGGGATTCTTGGCGTCCTCGTGGAGGATGATGGCGAGGTCGGCTTCCGCAACAGCCTTGGCCAGTCCGCTCGAGTCGACGATCGGGCGGACCGGAGGTATCCAGGCCCTGCGCGCCTGCTTTGCCGCGGCGGTCACCACAGACTCCCACTTCGCATGCGCCTTGGCTGCCCGGTCCCCCTTCCAGCGGACAATCGAGCGTTCGGACTGCCAGGGAACCACGGCATCGATTCCAAGCTCAGTAGCCGTCTCGATTGCCAGCTCGTCGCGGTCGCCTTTGGCCAAGGCCTGCACCAGGACCAAGCGCACGTGGGGCTGCTCTTCGAACACGACATCCGCCGCCGTCACCGTCAAGGTGCCAGGTCCGATGTCGGCGACGGTTCCGGTGAGCCGGGCGCCAGCGCCGTCGGCGATGTCAACGGACTCGCCGACGGCCAAGCGCTTGACCGTGACGGCGTGGCGCGCCTCCGGTCCCTCCAGGACAAAGGCGGCACCGGAGTGCAACTGGTCAAGGCTGCCGGCTGGCGCGAAGAAGACGGGATTGCTCACCGCTACAGGTTACCGAGCTTGTCCCGGAGCTTTGCGAACATTCCGCCGCTGGCCACCAGTTTGCCTTCGGTGAATTGCTCACCGCGAAGCTTGGCGAGCTGCTGCAGCAGTTCTTCCTGGGCGTGGTCCAGTTTGGTGGGCGTCTCGACGTGCAGGTGCACTTTGAGGTCGCCACGGCCGTAGCCGCGGAGATGGGTGACGCCAAGGCCGCGAAGGGTGATGATCTCCCCGGACTGCGTCCCCGCCTTTACCTCAATGTCCTGTGCGCCGTCGAAGGTGTCGAGCTCCAAGTCCGTCCCGAGGGCTGCTGCCGTCATGGGCACGCTCAGGGTGGCGTGCAGATCATCACCTTCACGAACGAACGTGGAATCGTTGTTCACGCGGATCTCCACGTAGAGATCGCCCGCCGGACCACCGGCGGGTCCGGCTTCGCCCTGGCCGGACAGCTGGATACGCGTGCCGGTGGCGACACCTGCCGGCACCTTGATGGTCAACGAACGGCGGCTCCGGATGCGGCCCTGGCCGCTGCACTCGTTGCAGGGATCCTTGATAACGGTGCCGAATCCTTCACAGGTGCCGCAGGGCGCGGTGGTCATGACCTGGCCAAGGATGGAGCGCACTGCGCGCTGGACCTGGCCGCTGCCGCCGCAAATGTCGCAGCGTTCGGGGTGGGTGCCGGGACGGCAGCAGCTGCCATCACACGTTGGGCAGACCACGGCCGTATCAACTTCAAGCTTCTTGTTGACGCCGAACACCGCGTCCTTGAGGTCGATCCGGACACTGATGAGGGCGTCCTGGCCGCGCCGGACACGGGAGGCCGGCCCTCCGTGTCCGCCGCCTCCGCCAAAGAAGGTGTCGAAGATGTCCTGGAAGGCGAAGCCCTGGCCTGCGTACCCGCCACCGAAGCCGTTGTCAGTTCCGTTTTCATTGCCGGTGGCGTCGTAGACGCGGCGTTTCTGGGGATCTGACAACACTTCGTATGCGTGGGTCACGGCCTTGAACTGCTCCGCGACATCTTCACCGGGGTTTACGTCCGGGTGGAGTTTCCGTGCCAGCTTGCGGTACGCCTTTTTGATCTCTTCCCCGGTGGCTTCCGGCGAGACTCCCAAAACGTCATAGTGGCTGCTCAAAGTCGGTATCTCTTCCTGGTTGTACTGCGGATGTTTCCTCGGGCCGCTTTTCAGCCGCCGAGAATGCGGGAAAGGTAACGGGCCACGGCGCGTACCGCCGCCATGGTGGTGGGATAGTCCATGCGGGTGGGTCCGAGGATGCCCACCTTGGCACCTGATCCGTAGCCGGTGGCCACGACAGATGCCTCGGCGAGACCGTCGTACGGATTCTCCCGGCCAATGCTGACCGTGACGCCTCGGGGATCGTCTCCCATGTCCGACAACAACCGGAGCATGACAACTTGTTCCTCAAGCGCCTCCAGCACCGGACCGATGCTCAAGGGGAAATCGACGTTGGACCGTGCGAGGTTGGCCGTACCGGCCATGAGGATACGTTCTTCACGGCTGGTGTCGCTCAACGATTCCAGTCCATTGGCGAGCGATTGTGCGAGGGCCCGAAGATCTGGCGGACACAGGGCAACAACGGACGGAAGCACCTGAGGCAAAAGGGCCAGCTGGGTGCCGGCGATGCTGCCAAGGAAACGTGACCTCAACAACATCAGGGCCTCGTTGCTCACATCGGCGCCGGCCTCGATCACCTTCTGCGCAACGCTTCCGGTATCCGCTATGAGGACCACCAGCACTTGTTTGGGTGCCAGCAGGACAAACTCCGCGTGGCGGACCAATGCGCGGTGCGAATGCGGGTACTGCACGACGGCGACCTGGTTGGTCAGCTGCGAAAGGAGCCTGACGGTGCGCTCAAGGATGTCATCGACGTCGTCGGGGCCCTCCAACAACGAATGAATGGCCCGACGCTCTGCGGCAGACAACGGCTTGACCTGCGAGATGCGGTCTACAAAGAGACGGTAGCCCTTGTCCGTGGGAATCCGGCCCGCACTGGTATGCGGGGCAGCAATGAGCCCTTCTTCTTCCAAGACCGCCATATCATTGCGGATTGTCGCACTGGAAACCCCCAGGTGATGGCGCTCAACGAGGGCCTTGGATCCCACGGGCTCCCGGGAATGCACGTAATCCTCAACGATGGCACGCAGCACTTCCAGCTTGCGTGGCTCACTCATTGCTCCACCTCCTGACAACTTCCATGGTCCTTGGGACCGTCCCCGCGGGGCCTCCAGCGGGCCACCACACTTAGCACTCAACATGCCCAAGTGCTAACAAGTCTAGTATGAGCTACCACGTTGTTAGCATTGAAACCGTCCGCGGACTGTATCCGGGACGACGAGCCAGTACAGCGGGATCGCAGCTGGTGCCCGTCCTTTCGCATACCAGCACAGAGGTAGGAATTCCTTGGCTTTCGACAATTGGGGCCCGCAGGATCTGACGGCCCCGGCCAAACGCCAACTCCCCGAGGTTCCGGTCCAACGCGGAATGGTCCTGGAGGACGTCCAGTCGGGGTGGGTGGGCGAAGTCACCCGGGTCGAAAAGACCGGCGGCATGCACATCGTGGCCCTCGAGGACAGGCGCGGCAAGACCAAGTCATTCCAACTCGGCTATGGATTCCTCCTCGAAGGGCAAGCCATCCGGTTGATGCCTCCAGCCCCCCGTCCGCCTGCTGCGGCGATTCCGGCGGGACGGACAGCCTCGGGCTCAGTCAAGGTCCAGGGACAGCGGGCACAGGTAGCCAAGGCCAGCCGGATCTGGGTTGAAGGCAAACACGACGCCGAACTCGTCGAGAAGGTTTGGGGTGACGACCTTCGGGTTGAAGGAATCGTGGTGGAGCCCCTCCATGGAGTGGACGACCTCAAATCGGCCATCGCAGCTTTCAGGCCCGGGCCCGACCGCCGGCTCGGCATCCTGGTGGACCACCTGGTTCAGGGCTCCAAGGAGTCCAGGATCGCAGCCGAGGCCATGACCGTCCCCGGCGCAGCCGGGAATGTCCTGATCGTCGGGCACCCCTACGTGGACGTGTGGCAGGCAATACGGCCCAAGGTGCTGGGCATCGAGCAATGGCCGGCCGTGGCCCGCGGGACGGATTGGAAGACCGGAATTCTCACCGCCTTCGGGTGGCCCCACGAGAGCGCCGAGGACATAGGTTTGGGCTGGCAGCGGCTCCTGGGTGCGGTGCGCAGCTATGCGGACCTTGAGCCATCGCTGCTCGGCCGTGTGGAAGAAGTCATCGACTTCCTTACCGCCCCCTAAAGGTTCGGCCAGCACAACAGGATCTGACGCATCTCCGGGGCGTTGGTCCCGGGAAGGCCGTGCGGGCCGGTATTCTTGGACAGCAACACCGCAGCATCTTTACAGCAAAGGGAAGACACCGTGGCAGATAATGCTCCTGAAGAACCGGGCAGCGCCGCAGGCCAGCCCCAGTACCACGGCGCGCCTGCCAACGCACTCCCGCTGACGGCCAGTGAGGACCGGCAGTGGGCCACTTTGGCGCACTTCGGCGGCATCCTGGGATGCTTGCCGGCTCTTTTGATCTATTTGATCTTCCGCGATCGCGGGCCGTTCACAGCACAGGAATCCAAAGAGGCCCTGAATTTCACGCTGCCTCCCACCATTGCCGCCGTGCTCGCGAACATCCTGGTGCTGCTGCCGGTGGTGGGAAACATCTTCGCAGTCATCGCCACGGGCATCTGGGTAGCGCTGACCTGCTTCTCCGTCTCCGCGGGAATCAGAGTCAACCACGGCCAGCCTCACCGCTACCGCTTCAACCTGCGCTGGATCAAGTAGGGCCCCCGTCCCGGACCGCTAGCGCACTCCTCCCGCGGCTGAGCCGATTCAGTCCGGTAGGATCCTGCGGACTACCGCATCTGCGAGCAAGCGGCCCTTCAGTGTCAGAATAAGCCGACCCTTGAACGCCTGAACGGGATCAACCAGACCATCTGCGATGAGCCCCGCCATCGCATGGCGACCAACACCATCGAGGGCATCTACGGCAAGCCCCGTTCCGAGGCGCGCCTCCAGCATGATCCGCTCCACTTCACGGGTGCCGGCGTCGAGGGTTTCACGCCCCGCAGCAGGGGAAGTTCCAGCGCCCAATCGTGACGCATAAGCCGTGGGGTGTTTGACGTTCCACCAGCGGACGCCGCCCACATGCGAATGCGCACCCGGGCCGATCCCCCACCAATCATCTCCGCGCCAATAGGCCAGGTTGTGCCTACAGGCTTGTTCCGGGGTCCGGGCCCAGTTGCTGACCTCGTACCAGTCCAGGCCCGCCGCTGAGATCATCTGGTCCGCCAGTTCATATTTGGCGGCGTGGTCGTCGTCGTCGATTCCGGGCACTTGGCCGCGCCTGATCTGCGCGGCAAGCTTGGTGCCGTCCTCAACGATCAGCGCGTAGGCGCTGATGTGGTCGGGTTCGTAGGACAGTGCCGTCTTGAGCGAGAGCTCCCAATCCTCCATGGACTCCCCCGGTGTCCCGTAGATCAAGTCCAAACTGACGGCCAGGCCAGCCTCACGGGCCCACTGAACCACCAGGGGCACCCGGCTGGGCGTGTGTGTCCGGTCCAGCACTTTCAACACGTGGGGAACGGCCGACTGCATGCCGAATGACACCCTCGTGAAACCTGCGTCCGCAAGGATCTTCAGGGATTCGGGTGTTACGGAATCCGGATTTGCTTCGGTGGTTACTTCAGCGCCGGGCTCAAGGCCAAAATGCCCGACGGCGGCACGCAGGATCTGCGCCAGATCTTCCGCGGGCAGGAGGGTGGGCGTACCGCCTCCGAAGAAGACCGTGCTGAGGGGCCGCCGCGGGAGGCCCGAAGCATCCAGGGCCGCAGCCGCGAATCCGAGCTCGGAAACCGCCGTCGCAGCATAGGCATCCTGTGACGCGCCACCGCCGAGCTCGGTCGCGGTGTACGTGTTGAAATCGCAATAGCCACAGCGCACGGCACAAAACGGGATGTGCACATAGAGGCCGAATTTGCGCTGCTCGACGCCGTCCAGCACCTGCGGCGGCAAAATGCCGTCCGCAGGTGCCGGATCGCCCAAAGGTAGGACGCTGGGCATTTACTTCTTGGCCTTGTCCTTTGACTCGTCCGTGGTCAGCGCTGCGATGAAGGCCTCTTGGGGCACCTCAACGCGGCCAACCATCTTCATGCGCTTCTTGCCTTCTTTCTGCTTTTCGAGCAGCTTGCGCTTACGGGTGATGTCACCGCCGTAGCACTTGGCAAGAACGTCCTTGCGAATGGCCCGGATGCTCTCCCGGGCAATGATGCGGGAGCCGATGGCAGCCTGGATGGGCACCTCGAACTGCTGCCGTGGAATCAGTTCGCGGAGCTTCCCGGTCATCATCACACCATAGGCGTAGGCCTTGTCGCGGTGCGTAATGGCGCTGAACGCGTCCACCTGTTCGCCCTGGAGCAGGATGTCGACCTTGACGAGGTCGGCCACTTGCTCGCCGTCGGCCTTCCAGTCCAGCGAGGCGTAGCCGCGCGTCTTGGACTTCAGGAGATCGAAGAAGTCGAACACGATTTCGGCCAGCGGGATCCAGTAACGGAGTTCAACGCGGTCCTCGGACAGGTAGTCCATGCCCTTCATCTGACCGCGACGGCTCTGGCAAAGCTCCATGATGGCGCCGACGAACTCGTTGGGCGCAAGGACGGTAGCGGAGACCATGGGCTCGCGGACTTCAGCGATCTTGCCCGTGGGGTACTCGCTGGGGTTGGTGACGTGGACAACCCGCTTGTCTTCCAGGGTGACCTCGTACTCCACGTTGGGTGCAGTGGAGATGAGGTCGAGGTTGTACTCGCGTTCCAAACGCTCGCGGGTGATTTCCAGGTGCAGCAGCCCAAGGAAGCCCACACGGAACCCGAAGCCCAGCGCAGCCGAGGTCTCAGGCTCGTAGACCAGGGCTGCGTCATTGAGCATCAGCTTTTCCAATGCGTCACGGAGCACCGGATAGTCCGTGCCGTCCAGGGGGTAGAGGCCGGAGAAGACCATCGGCTTCGCGTCGGCGTAACCACTGAGAGACTCAGAGGCCGGCTTGGCTTGGTTGGTGACGGTATCGCCAACCTTGGACTGACGGACATCCTTCACGCCGGTGATGAGGTATCCCACCTCGCCAACACCCAGGCCCTTGGACGGGGTGGGCTCGGGTGAGCTCACGCCGATTTCGAGGAGTTCGTGCGTCGCGCGGGTTGACATCATCTGGATGCGTTCGCGGGGGTGAAGCTTGCCATCCACCACACGGACGTAAGTGACCACGCCACGGTAGGTGTCGTAGACCGAGTCAAAGATCATGGCACGCGCGGGGGCGTCGGGATTGCCAACAGGTGCTGGAAGATCACGGACGATCTTGTCCAGGAGCGCTTCAACGCCAGCGCCGGTCTTACCGGAAACCTTGAGGACGTCCTCCGGGTCTCCACCGATGAGGTTCGCAAGCTCAGCCGCGTACTTCTCGGGCTGCGCCGCAGGGAGGTCGATCTTGTTCAGCACCGGAATGATGGTGAGGTTGTTTTCCATCGCCAGGTAGAGGTTGGCCAAGGTTTGGGCCTCGATGCCCTGTGCCGCGTCCACCAGCAGGATCGCGCCCTCGCAGGCTG
This sequence comes from Paenarthrobacter sp. NPDC057981, assembly GCF_042886835.1. NCBI lineage: Bacteria > Bacillati > Actinomycetota > Actinomycetes > Micrococcales > Micrococcaceae > Paenarthrobacter > Paenarthrobacter sp. NPDC057981. The sequence goes on along the minus strand of NZ_JBHVQI010000004.1, from coordinate 78,963 downwards.
CAAGGGACCTGGAAACCTCGTAGGTGAAGTCCACGTGACCTGGAGTGTCGATCATATTCAGGGCGTAGCTGGTGCCATCAAGTTCCCACGGCATGCGAACAGCCTGCGACTTGATGGTGATGCCGCGCTCACGTTCTATGTCCATGCGGTCCAGATACTGGGCCTTCATGTCGCGTTGCTGAACGACGCCGGTGAACTGCAGCATGCGGTCGGCCAGGGTGGACTTACCGTGGTCAATGTGGGCAATGATGCAGAAGTTCCGGATGATGGCCGGATCTGTTGCGGCGGGCACCGGTGCGGTGCGGGCCATGGGAGACACGCAGGATCCTTACTGTCGACGCTCACACGGCAAATCATGGAACTGGGCATAAGCCAGCCCGAACACGCCGCGTATCTGATCCTCTAGTCTCCCACGAACCGGCGCTTCGCCGTACATTGCGCAGCGGGTTGCCCGCCACAGTCGGATGTAGCGTATTCACATGGCCTTCGATATGCGCCCTCTGGGTAAATTCCTGCTGCGTTCTCTCCGGGTTTTGGGAGGCTCGGGCTCAAAAGTTGCCGCCCCATCAACTGGCGCCAAGAAGCCGGCCCGGCCTACCGCCGTCGGACATTCAGCAGTCGCCTACCCGGGCGACTTCGGCGGAGCCGTGAGGCCCAGCTACTCCCCCAAACCTGATGGCCAACCGGACCCGGGCGAAATCGTATGGGGATGGGTTCCCTATGAAGAGGACCATGCGCAAGGCAAAGACCGCCCCGTGCTTCTCATCGGGCGCGATGGGAAGTGGTTGCTGGGACTGATGCTCACGTCGAAGGACCATGACAACGGCAGGCGCGCCGATGACTACGTCGACATCGGCAGCGGGCCGTGGGACAGGCGGGGCAGGCCAAGCGAAGTCAACGTACGGCGCATCATCCGGCTGGATCCTTCGGCCGTCCGGCGCGAAGGCGCCGTGTTGGGTAAACGGCAATTCCAGGAGGTTTCGCGGAGTCTCCAAGCGCAGCAAAGCCGGCGGTGAGCGTCAAGTCTCCGTTTACGGGCCTCATCTGCTATCCTTTATAGCTGTGTGTCCGTGCAGGTCGACGGCCACGCATGGTTGGCTGCCATAGGCATCCCCACGCCGCTCAGTCGATGGCCAACCTGACAACCCTCTAGACCAATTTCCGCATTAAAAAGAGAGTTCATACGTGGCTAATATCAAGTCCCAGAAGAAGCGCATCCTCACCAACGAGAAGGCTCGCCTGCGTAACAACAGCGTCAAGTCTGAGCTGAAGACGGCCATCCGCGCCGTCAACACCGCCGTTGAGTCTGCTGACAAGGATGCTGCTGCAACTGCACTTGTTGCTGCCAGCCGTAAGCTGGACAAGGCTGTCAGCAAGGGCGTTATTCACAAGAACAACGCTGCGAACCGCAAGTCGGCGATCTCCAAGAAGGTCAACGCACTCTAAGGTTTTCCAGTTCGACTGAGCTGATCAAAAGGCCGGCGCCCCTTTGGGTGCCGGCCTTTGGGTTTTAACCAGACGGCGTTTGCCGCCTGGTGCATCAACCAGCTTCAGCCTCGGCTGGCAGAGGTGGCGATCACGGTCACAGCGTGCTCCACGGCGTACACCGGGTCGCGGGATTCGCCTTTCACCTGCGCGTCCGCCTCGGCAATGACCTGGATGGAACGGATCAGGCCCTCAGGGGTCCACCGACGCACGTCACGTTGGGCCTGCTCCACCAACCAAGGCTGCATTCCAAGATTTTTCGCAATGGTCGCCGATGATCCGTTCGCCCCTGCAACTTTGGCCAATGTCCGAAGCTTGGCCGCCAAGGCAGCCACCAGTGGAACGGGATCGACGCCGGTAGCCAACGCGTGCCGAAGCGTGGACAACGCCACCGGTCCGTTGCCGGCCATGGCGGCATCCGCGACTTTGAAGGCTGTGGCTTCCACACGCCCACCGTAGTAGCGCTCCACCGTCTCTGCCGTCACAGCGGTTGTGGCATCGGCAATGAGCTGGCCGCACGCCGACGCCAGTTCAGAAAGATTGGCTCCGACGGCATTCACCAGCGCCTGGACAGCCTCACCTTCAATGCGGCGGCCGCCCGCTTTGAACTCCGCGACAACGAAAGCAGTTTTGTCGGCGTCCTTTTTCAGGGGCTGACATTCGACGACGGGCCACCCGCCGGCCTTCACGGCATCAAGCAGCTTCTTGCCACGTACACCACCGCCGTGCCGAAGGACCAGGACAACGTCCTGGTCAGGATGTTGAAGGTAGGCCAGACCGTCTGCCAGGAACGCATCGTTCATGGCTTCGAGGCCCTCGACCTCTATGAGCTTGCCTTCACCGAAGAGGGACGGGGTGACAGTCATCGCCAGCGTCCCGGCCTCGTAGGAGCCGGCGTTCAGACGGGTGAGCTCCACATCCGGTGTGCTGGTGCGTACTTGCGTGCGGATCCGGTCCATGGCGCGGATCCCGAGGTATTCTTCCGGTCCCGTGATCAACACTACGGCGGCCGGAACCGCGTCCCGCCAGGAGAGGGTGTTCGCCGCGGAGTTCTTGGCCCGAGTGTTTTGGGCAGCAGCCACTGGTGTTTCCTTCCGGACGATTTCCTGCAGTTTACAAGTCTGCCATGCCCGTGCCATGAGATGCGCTCCAAAGCCACCACTACGCCTGTGTGCAGGGCCATGACGCGTGCCACAAACGGCCGCGGATGCAGCAGCAGCCAGACTGCAGTGATGGTAACCACTGAGCCGAGCATCATGGACGCAATTCCGGTCGGCCCGTCGGCCCACGGCAGTGCCGCCCCGGGCAGGCCCGCGAAATACCTGGCCACGCCCGCAACCGCCGCTGCACATCCACCGGCGACTGCCACGGGCACCACCGCCAACCAGGGCGCCAACGCGGCAAGTGGTACAGCGATCGTACCGAGAATGGTCACTGGGGCCACCAAAGGACCGGCCACTACATTGGCGATGAATGCATACGGGGTAAATTGCGGCTGGAGTGCCACGATGACGGGGCCACACAGCAGCTGGGCGGACAAGGGAACTGCCACTCCTGCAGCGATCCACCTGGGAACCCGGGCAGGGATCCAGGAAGCAATCCGGCGGGCTAAGAGCACGATACCGAGAGTGGCCAGCACGGACAGGAGGAAACCCACGTTCCCAGCCATAGCCGGGTCAATAAGCAACAGGACCGCTGTGGCAACGCAAAGGAAAGTGAGGGACCGTCCACGAAGCCCGCCCGCCATGGCAGCCAGTGCTCTGGCAACGGTCGACGGAGCACCTGCAAGTGAATGCAGACAGCCATCGACGTGGACACCTCCATGCCTCACCCTAAGCAGCGCATCAGTGTCGTACGTAGTGGCGCCTGCGAACGACCAGACAATGGCACCACCTGCGCCTACCAGCATCGTCCCTACTTTCGCTGCTCCAGCCGCCACAGACTGCCGGGGTACTGACCCCTGCAAGATCATTCCAACGAATTCTTCATTTTTGACAAGCCTCAGGACACGGCTGCCACTGAAGCGTGGGGAAATCCACTACTTCGGCCGCGTCACGAAACGAGACAACGACGCACAGTAATAGCAAAGCCGTTGAAGAGAAATGGAGTGGACGCTAATAAGAATGAGAACCATAAACACTCGTGGCGTAACGGTCTCCCTTCTACATTTCCGGCATAGTCCACAAAGCCGGAACCACGCCCGGGCGCCTGGGCAGAGGATTTGCCCACAGGACGGTTTGATTGCTAGGGGTGAAGCCAGGGCAATTGAACAGGCCCTCATCGAACGTAATCGTGGCAATTTCCAGAACAAGATCAACAGCATTTCACCCAAACGACCCTTCTTCCAAGACGCGGTCAACTGGCGCGAATCTTGGCTTCAAGCGAACGGCATCAAGTGACGAAGAACATCAGTACAAACATGCGAGTCCTCAAACCATCACGGAAAAAGCCAAAGCAAGGCGATGTTTTTGTGCTTCAGATGCCGGATGCGATGTATTCATTCGGCAGAGTGATCAACACAGATGCTAACGCCAGCCTTGGCCCTGGAGCGCAGCTAATCTACCTTTTTAAGTTTTGCTCTCCTTCGAAGGATTTACCGGAAATAAGCGAATTGCGAACAGACGCTCTTCTCCTCCCCCCCCCCCTGATGACAAACTTGCAAGCTTGGTCGAGAGGATATTTCGAGACTATCGATCAAGTTCCATTGGGTCCAGGGGAAAAGCTGGGGATTCATTGTTTTTACAATTCCATTTTCGATAGGTATATGGATGAGTATGGAATCGAACAAAGTCATCCGACGGAACCTGTTGGCAAGTATGGATTGGAAAGTTATCGGACGATTGACGACGCCGTGAGCAAAGCTTTAGGCTTCCCGTTGGCCCCTGATAGTTAAATATGTAGCGGGGCCTTCTCCCGTCCCATGGGACCGGCAGGCGAAGGATGACACCCTCTATCTTCAACGCCGACCGCCCCTTGTATCAGGGGCTACGCAAAGCCACAGCAGGAAAAGTGTTAGGTGTCATCGAGTCGTCAGCGGAGCAATCATCCTGATTGTCTCCGTCCTCACGCGAAGACTTCTTACCGATGGCTAGGACAGGTGCCGTCCAGATCAGGAATCAGCGGAAGCGCATCGGATCCCGCCGGGGGGCGGCTATGCTCGCATGCGGACGGGAGGGAAGAAGTGAGTTGGTAGCACGAAGGAAAGTTCTCGCCGGAGCTGGGTTGGCCCTGGTCTTGGCACTTACAGGGTGTTTTTTCCCCGACGGAGTGGAAGTCAGCCCAGCAGATGTCGAGGGCACGTGGGTGGCGGCAGGCCCGCAAGGTCAGGTGGCGAAACTTGTCTTCTTGCCTGACGGCACCTACTCCGGAATCGATATTCCTACCGGCCTCTCCCACGAAGATCCAGACATCCCTCCGTCAGGATCACCTGACTGGACGTCGACGAGTCCGATCACGGGTAGCTGGAAAACCGACCAGAAGGAGGGAGGGAAACAGGGGTACGTCGTGATCACAATAGAAGGGATTGGCCCATCTCGATTCCTTCATGCTGAAGAGGGAAAAAAGGGCCGCCGTCTTGTCTGGTTTATAGGCGACCCTGACAGCGATAGAATGGTCGCCTTTAAAAAGGAGGTCGGGATCGACGCTACCGCCACTGCGGATCCGTCCTGAGCCCATTGGAGGAAGAAGTGAGTTGGTAGCACGAAGGAAAGTTCTCGCCGGAGCAGGTTTTACCTTGGTCCTGGCCCTAACGGGTTGTTACTACTTTCCAGAGAGAGTGGAAGTCAGCCCGACGGATGTCGAGGGCACCTGGGTGGCCACAGGCCCGCAAGGACAGGTGGCAAAGCTTGTCTTCTTGCCTGACGGGACCTACTCCGGAACGAACCTTCCCAATGGAGTATTCCACCCCGATCCAACGGATCCTCTGTACGGGCCCCCGACTGGATGTCAGTTGATGCGATTTCTGGTGAATGGAAGACTCACTGGAATGCCAGAGGAAGTCGGGCCTCCGTTTTGATTTCGATTAAGGGCCGTAGCTCTTCTACGCCGATCAATGTTGAGGAGGGACCCAAGGGGCGACGCCTTCTGCGCTATCTAGGCGATCCGGACGGCGACAAAAAGGTCTCGTTCGCAAAGGAGGCCGGGCTCGACGCTACCGCCAGTGCGGATCCGTCCTGAGTCTATTGAGGGAGAAGTGAGCTGGTAGCACGAAGGAAAGTTCTCGCCGGAGCTAGCTTGGCTTTGGTCCTGGCACTTACAGGTTGTGACCCCAAAGGAGTGGAAGTCAGCCCGCCTGATTTGGAGGGCACCTGGGCAGCGACCGGACCGCAGGGGCAGGTAGCAAAACTTGCCTTCTTGCCGGACGGAACCTACTCAGGAACGGGCATACCAACCGGCCTATCCAACGCTGATCCGGCAATTCCTGCATTCGGATCCCCCGACTGGTCGTCGGTGGACGCGATCACAGGGGGATGGAGAACTGAATGGAACGCCACAGTGAAGCAGGCTTACATTGTGATCTCAATCCAGGGGGTTACGTCTTCCACTCCCCTTGCCATAGAAGAGGGGCCAAAAGGCCGCCACATTGTCTGGTACATAGGTGATCCCGATGGCGACAGAAAAGTCTGCTTTACAAAGGAGGCCGGGCTCGATGCTACGGCCGACGCTCATCCGTCCTGAGTTTGTTGAGGGAGAAGTGAGTTGGTAGCACGAAGGAAAGTTCTCGCTGGAGCTGGCTTGGCCCTCCTTCTGGCACTTACGGGTTGCTACTTCTCGGATGGAGTGGAGATCAGCGCGTCCGAGGTGGAGGGCACATGGGTGGCCACAGGCCCACAAGGGCAGGTGGCAAGGCTTATCTTCTTGCCTGACGGGACCTACTCCGGAACGAACCTTCCCAACGGAGTATTCCACCCCGATCCAATGGATCCTCAGTACGAGCCCCCCGACTGGATGTCCGTTGATATGATTTTTGGTGAACCTCGTCCAGAGTCCTCTCAAACGCCGGCGTAAGCCAATCCTTCACCGGACTTGCGTGATGCTGGCAGCATCGAGGAGGTCCAAGTAAGCGCCCTTCACAAGCGCGCTGTCCTCAATACCGAACGCTACGAGGAGCCGCAGAGCTTCTGACACCGCAGCGTCAGACTCCAGCGCGCCTCCAACGCTAACCTCCAGCTCCACAAAGTCGCCCAGCCCGTCGACCTGATCCAGATGGACGCTGGTCTGACCGATGCGAAACACGGTACGGCGTTTTCGAACGCGCCCCGCTTCACCGTAGGCAATCGCCAGGACTGACCTGAGACCCTCCGGGTCCGAGGTTTCTGAATGGACGTAGTACGAAGGCTTCGGCCCGGAATCGTCAGCCCTGCGGTAGTAGATCAGCGCCCCGTGGTTCTCGCCGAGAACTCGGAGCTTGATCCGCCCGTTTGGGCAGGAGAAGAAGGTATCGTCCTGCATGACATACTCGGGTCCCGAGTCCGCCAAAGACGCCACTGCCGGCAACAACACTTCGAGACTGTCCACGCGCGCTTTGATTTCGATATTCGTCGGCATGGATCCACTAGACCACGTCATGATCGTGGAGCGGGCCGGCCCCCGCTTTGCAAGGATCAGGTTCCAGCGCAGCTTCGTCCGCGAGCGGCGGACCAATGAGCTACCAACCGGCCGTCTACGCCTCGGGTGACGTCTTCATCTCCTACCCCACAAGCGCAGTCCTTTCCGTGGCTGGAGGCATCGGCGGAGGCTACCTGGCTTCCGCCCTGGGAGGAACCCGCTTCACCTCACCAGCTGTGCGCCAAGGCGGTCAATCTACCGGAGACACACACGGGGCGGACACAGGCGCAGCCCTGGCTGCAGCAAAGGCCGTCATGCACGCCGCCAGCGTCGAGGCTACAGCGAGCCTAAGTCGGGCAGCCCAAGCCGAAGCAGCGGCACGTTCGGCGGCCACTAGCGTAGCCAGCGCGGGTCAACTAAGTGCCCAGCTGGCAGGTCAGGAGATCGCTTCTGGGCATGCGTACGACAAGCATGTCGTCCAAAAGGGCGAGTATCCTCATGTGCGGACAAGAGCCCAGTTTGCAGGTTTGATCGAGGAGGTCATACTGAAAGGTGAATCAAAGTCCTTGGGGCTCGGGCGAACTGGCTACTGGTACGACGGCACCTTTGTAGTTCGTAATCCTAAGGATCCAGATGGCGGTTCAGCTCACCGTGAAACTTTCGACTACTTTAAGAGGCAGCGTTGATACGGACTTCGCTATCAAGGCCGACAGTTCAAGGGCCTATCAGCCTGCTGGTAACTCCAGAAGAGCTCAGGATACTCAGCCAGTGTGCCAATGAAGCTATGTCGGTAGTTGCTAAAAAGGCCTCAAAGCAGGGCCTTGTTGCCCCAGTGCGAGAAATCGAAAATCTTACTGACTACTTACTATCAATCTACGACGGTATCCTCATGGGAAATACTGATCTTGAATTATATGAGGATGGAAATAGTTATTCTTATGATATACATGTCGCTCTCGTTCTAAATGACATTGTGTTGCTCAAAAAGTGCATCGAGGAAGCGCTTGCGGTTATCGATGACTGGGAATTTGGCTCTCGCATAGGTGTGGAGAAGACAGTTGTTACGGAGTTGCGGGACGATTTGGTCCAGATTCTGGCGTCGACCAACGATTAAGAAGGTCACTGACACTTAAGAAAGATTCGTCCATGAAGAAGCCGACCTTTGTTGTCCTTGTCGCCGTCGTAGCAACTCTTGTTGTGGCACCCGTAGCTTGGGTGACTCTTCTTTTCCTTAGAGGAGAAGCTCCTAACCCGGTTGTAGTGGGAGTCTTGGCACTGATCGGGCCCTTGTGCGGTGCCTTCGTCGGCTCCAAGTTCTGGGATGATCGCGAAGCGCTCCGCCAACGTGCTACTCAAGACGCCCAAAATCATGAACCTTTGTAGCCGCGACTCCGATTTCTGTGTCCAGACGAGATCTGCACCGTGTAATTCATTTGCAAAGGAAGCAGGTCTCGCTGCCACGGCCTCAGCGCATCCGTCCTGAATCTGTTGAAAGAAAGAAGTGAGTTGGTATCGCGACGGAGGCGGCGATGTCATTCGACAGCACGCCTCATCAATCCGTTGGCTCGAGCTGAAGGGGATACACTTCAGCCAAATCTGCGGGTAACGCCCGCTGCACGCGAGAGGTCACAATAATTGAACCAGGAACAACAACCGGAAATGGCCCCCACCGGTTCCACAAGGGAAGCTGGCGAAGAAACGGTACCGGTCGAGGAAGCCCTTCCACTAGTTCCGGACGGGGAAACGCGGTTCCAACGGTACTGCCTGGGATTCATAGACCTGATCATGGGCTGCAGCGCTGGCTGGATTACGTTTATGAATACTGTCGACTTGAAGGAGAAATTCCAGAACCATCAGACCGTAGGAACGCCTGCAATTACGGGATGGAACGCCACGGTCGTGGCCGTGGTCGCGTCCTTCGCGGTGGTGTCCCTTTTCGGCCTCGTCGTGGGAGTCTGGAACTTGCTAAATCTGAGAACAATGAGCCGGCAACCCCTCACCGCCGCCATAGTTTTTTCCGCGCTATCTGCTGTGTTGTCGTTCATCTTTCTTACAGGGCCCGCGAGGATCCTTCTGGCGCTCTTCCATGTCTTTCTCATTATTCTGATATTCAGGATCCTTCGGCAAGAATGGTCCCGCTCCCGCAGATCTCTCGCCTGAATGAGATCTAAAGCCGTGCTAGAAGGCGCACCCGTGTCCAAAACGCAGAGTCCGGACGGGTGCGACCATCGGGCTATCGGAGTCGGCGGGGAGCAATAGCGCCAGTGCCTACTGCACCTAGGTTGTCAGAAACGCACTCCGCGCGGTGGCGCAATTCCTCAGCCCAGCCCCCAACATTCCGTGGCTCAAAACATAATAGTCATTATGTTGTGAGCCACGGATTGGAATCAGTTTTCACATGCCAGTAGAAGCATCTTCGCCTGGAACAGAAGTAATCCCCCGGCTCCTCGCGGGCGATCAATGAACCAAAGGCACCAAGCATTCAATGCATCGCCCATCCAGGCCGCTGCCGTACCGGCGGCTATAAGTGTCAGCTGACGGGGGAACCACCGGTCGCAACGAGTCGTCCGTACCCTTTGGCGTCCAGCACGAGGTCCTCGTTTGTGGGGTTGAGCATCATGCCGTAGACAGGGTGGAAACCTTGATAGTCGAATTGGCAGAACTCAAGGGTTTGGCGGACGGGAGCCAGGTACTCATCAAGGCTCCGCCGGGCGACGCCTTCTGATGTATAAGTGTCCATGGCACTGCCGACCGATACTGCCAACCAGGCCTTCTTGCCGTTGAGTTCAGAGGCCGAGCCATCAAGTGTGAAAGCAAATCCGTAGTTCAGAACGGCATCGAACCATGCCTTCATTAGCGGTGTGACGTTGTACCAGCACAGCGGGAACTGCAGGATTAGCGTTTCGTGATCTCGCAGCAACTGCTGTTCACGGGCAACATCGATCTCAAAGTTGGGATATCTCCCGTACAAGTCATGGACGGTGACGTCGGCCAAGGTCTGCATCTCTGCCAGCCGGGCGGCGTTGGCTCGGGAGTCTTCGAGATTCGGGTGCGCGACGATGACTAGTGTGCGATTGGTGCTCACAGTTTGTTCCGTTCTTATTCGATTCGCCAACCTGGATGTCCCCATGGTCTTAGGGGAAGTTGGCAAAGTGACATTGGCTCGAATTGCCACCGCCAGAGACGACAAAGCCGGCTGGGCAAGCTCCTAACCACCGGATATGAAACAATCAGCCCGGCCGCGCTTACAGCGGCCAAAGACCCCGTGAACAGCGGCATAAGACCCCATGACTGCATATCCAGGGAGCCACCCTCATAGAATCCCGCGTGGACCTGATCAGCTCCAGGTCCGGGGTTGTGGAGCTGACCAGGTCCATCGCACGAATTCCCAAGTACTCCTCAGATCCGGCGGCCAGCGCTACAGCGGCGGGCGCGGGCGTCACGCCACTCGGTGTTATTTGTCGGGATTTTCTTGGTTCTCGCGTTTTGGGCAGCAGCCACTGGCTTTAGGTCTGCCATGCCTGCGGCGTTGGCTTCGAACGGCACCCCTTGGATTCGCACGACGCGGGACACGTCGTTCCAGGGATTCCAGGCCTTTCATGATCCTGCCGTGAAAGGCCAGCACAGTGCGGAGGAACGCTGCCGGATGGAGTACGCTCCACGTCATCAGGACGGCGACGGCCGAGAACGTAAGCATTGAAGCGATCCCTACGGGCCCGTCGGCCCACGGCAGTGCCGCCCCGGGCAGGCCCGCGAAATACCTGGCCACGCCCGCAACCGCCGCTGCACATCCACCGGCGACTGCCACGGGCACCACCGCCAACCAGGGCGCCAACGCGGCCAGTGGAACAGCGATCGTACCGAGAATGGTCACTGGGGCCACCAAAGGACCGGCCACTACATTGGCTAGGAATGAATACGGCGTAAATTGCGGCTGGAGTGCCACGATGACGGGGCCACACAGCAGCTGGGCGGACAAGGGAACTGCCACTCCGGCAGCGATCCACCTGGGAACGCGGGCAGGGATCCAGGAGGCAATCCGGCGGGCTAAGAGCACGATACCGAGAGTGGCCAGCACGGACAGGAGGAAACCCACGTTCCCAGCCATAGCCGGGTCAATAAGCAACAGGACCGCTGTGGCAACGCAAAGGAATGTGAGGGATCGTCCGCGTAGCCCGCCTGCCAGGGCGGCCAGACCTACGGCCCCCATGACGGCTGCACGCAACACACTCGGATCAGGACCGACCATGACAACGAACCCCGCCAGTCCGCTTGCCGCCAAGGCGGCGGAGAGCGGGCGCGACAGCCGGAACGACCGCGCCATGACGATGAACCCTCCAAGGATTAAGCTGCAATTGGAGCCGCTAACGGCAGTCAAATGGGTCATACCGGTGGTCTTCATATCGGTACCGAGGCTCTCCGGCATCGCACTGGTATCTCCCGTAACCATCCCCGGCAAAAGCCCGGCAGCGTCAGCAGGCAACCATTGTGTGGCGCTGACAAACGCTTGCTTAAGCTGTCCTGCCGATTGACGGACATCGAACTGTGAGCGGATCACGACGGGTCCGGACGACGCCGACAGAATAGCTGCTTCTGTTTGCCCCTCCCGCACTTCCTTCAGGATCCCGGTGGTTCTGACAAGTTGGCCGGGTTGCACCTCCTTCCACGAATCGCCTCCGGTCACCACGACCTCGGCGGCTCCCCGCGTCACTGTGCCCTTGGCGGTGACTTCCTTCATGGTGGCCTCCACTGTCCATCTGGATGCACCTGTATGACCCGGCACGCTCGCTTCCTTGGGGCTTGCCTTGATCAGGAGCTGGATGACCACGCCGTCCTTGCCCGCGACTGCCTCCGCCAGGGGTCCGGCCTCGCGCTGGGTTGCTACGGCAGCGCAGTGGACTGCAACTGAGGCGCCCATGAAACACGCCAGTGCAAAGGTTGCCGGCAGTGTCCTGGCGCGGGTTCCGGCGGGTTGCCGGCGGCGTCCACCGATCATCAGGACCGCTGCGGCGAACGCCAGGACCCCGGCCGTTGCCCAAGACCAAAGGGCCCCATTGAAGCTGCCCACCAGCGCCGCACCCCAGGAGGTGGCGACGGCGGGCACCAGCCTGAGATCCGTTCGCTTGGCTGGCTCTGTTTCGGCCCTGGCCTCAGCCACCTTGCACCGTCACAAGGTCCTTGAGTGACTCCATGAGCTTGGGCCCGATTCCATCCACCGCATCAAGTTCGTCCACGGACGTGAACGCTCCGTGCTCCTTGCGCCAATCCAGTATCCGCCGTGCTGTGACTGGCCCTACCCGCGGCAATGTCCCGAGTTCCTCCAATGACGCCGTGTTGATATTGATCTTGGCGCCAACTGCTGGAGGACGAGTTGCCCCGCTGGCGATCCCGTTACCGGTACCGGAGGACGCCGTTGGTGGAGCCGCCTCTCCCACCAGGGGGACGTACAGTTTGCTTCCGTCCGTGAGCACTTCGGCGAGGTTGAGGGCCGCCAGCTCGGCGTTCGGCGCAGCCCCACCGGCGGCACTGATGGCCTGGAACACCCGGCTCCCCTGCGGCAAAGAGACAACCCCGGGCTTGCCCACCGCACCGGCCACATGGACAACGACCACCCCTGCGCCCCCTTCCGGGGCCGCAGGCAAAGAGTCCGGGGAGTCAGTCACTTCTGCTCTTGTGGTGGTACCCGGGCTGGTCGGACCTGTCGATGCCCCAGCCTCGCTTAACGGCTCCGAGGTTGCTTGTCCGTCTGCGAGCTGCCAGAGGTGCCAAGCAACGAGTGAAGCACCCACCACGGCAAGGAGCGCAGCAACCCTCCAGGATGTGCGCCACCGCAGCCGAGTTCCAGGCTGACTATGGTCCTCTCCCCCTGCCAACAGCGAGTCCAAATCGCCTGTGGCTGCCTCGGGATCAGGGGCATCAGCCAGGTCCAACAACGGTTGACCGCCGCCGTCAGGGATCATTCGGGCGGCAAACCGCTCCCGCGCGGCCCGCGCTGCGGCGTCTGGTGATACGTCGCGATTCCAGCGTGGCATGAACCGAGCCTACGGCCGGTTACGCGGCCCCGCCGCGCGGTTTCAGCGCTATGTGGATAACCGGAACAGATTGAAGTTGCCACCGCCAGCACGGCTCCCGCAGCACTCCACACGCAGAAGAGTCGGCGGAAAGTTTTGCCCCGATGTCATCCCGCCGGCGTGCTGCTCTCCCCCACAATAACCGCCAGAACTCCAAGCCCGGCATGCGCGGCCAGGACGGCGGGCAAGGCACTGATCTGCGGCGCCGGGCAGTCCGGGCAGTTTTCGTTCAACCGCGCAGCCAGGGCTTCGGCCTCGATTTGGTTGCCGAAATGATGGACTGCCAAGCGTTGTTGGCCTGACGGGCGGGAGGCAACGTCGGCAGCAACGATCTCCTCGAGACGGGCTATGGCGCGCACAGCGGAACGCACCTTCTCGAGCGGCACGATCTTGCCGCCGTCGACCGCCAATATCGGCTTGATGGCCAGCACCGTACCTAAGAGCGACGCAGCCCCGCCGATACGCCCACCCCGCCTCAGCTGCTCCAGGCTGGGGACGTAGAAGTACACCTTGGTACGTTCCATGCGCTCCACGGCGAAGCCCCGGACCTCGGCAGCCCCTCGACCGTCGGCCGCGGCAACGACAGCGCTTTGAACACCCATCCCCAGGGCCATGCCCACTGTGCGGGAATCAACGACTTCCACGGGAATCGTCACGCGGGCCGCAGCCAGGCGGGCGGCGTCGGCGGTTCCTGAGAGCTCGGAAGAAATATGGATGGAGACCACTGACTCAAATCCACGGCGTTGGGCCGCCAGATACGCCTGCTCAAATTGCCCAGGCGATGGCCGCGAGGTTTTTACCGAGGCGCCCGAAGCGAGTGCCAACGACAACGTCTGGGTGATGTCGTCTTCACCTTCGCCATAGATCTCATTCCCCACCATCACCGGCATGGGAACAACGGCCAGACGACCGTCGGCCGTAAAAGCGGAAACCCAGTCCGCGGGCAGCGCGGCTGCTGAATCGGTGACCACGGCAGTCTTGACGACGGCGGCAAGTGGCTCGTCCGCGGCAGGAACCGCCGCCGCTGGTTGCCGGAGGCGCGCAACTCTTTCCTTGAGCCACATCCAAGCGGGTGGTTCTCGCTCAGGCACGCAACCTCCAAAGATGATGGCCGGCCGCCGGCACAGTGCCGGCGGCCGCACAGTCCCCGCTAGGCAGGAACGATGTTCACCAGTTTAGGTGCCCGCACGATCACGGTGCGGATGCCACGGCCGTCCAGTGCGCGCTGCACGTTTTCCGAAGCCAAGGCGAGCTCGCGGAGCTCGTCTTCGGCGACGTCAGGAGACACTTCCAGACGATCACGGACCTTGCCTTGGACCTGGACCACGGCAGTGACGGTGTCCTGGACCAGCAGGGCTTCATCGTGGGTGGGCCAGCCGGCGTTTGCCACGGATGCCGGGTGCCCCAGCGCGTTCCAGAGGTCCTCAGCGGTGTACGGAGCGAAGAGGCTCAGGATGACGGCAACGGCTTCGACTGCCTCGCGGACGGCGGGGTCCGCTGCGCCTGCACCGGAGTCAATGGTCTTGCGGGTGGCGTTGACCAACTCCATGAGGCGTGCCACAACGACGTTGAACTTGTTGTTGTCCAAGAGCTCGGCAGCGTCGGCAATGGTCTTGTGGGTCACCGTGCGCAGGGCACGGTCGCCCGCGGCCGGGTCGACACCGGGCTCGCTGCTGACGTCCTGGCCAAGGCGCCAGGCACGGGCCAGGAACTTGGCCGAACCCGACGGCGATACATCCGCCCAGTCGACGTCTTCTTCCGGTGGGGAGGCAAAGACCATGGTGAGGCGGACGGCGTCGACGCCGAACTTGTCCAGCTGCTCACCGAGGTCCACGCCGTTGCCGAGGGACTTGCTCATGGCTTTGCCGCCGTTGAGCACCTGCCCCTGGTTCAGGAGCGCAGAGAACGGCTCGTTGGCCTCGATCAGTCCAATGTCCTTGATGACCTTGGTAAAGAACCGGGCGTACAGCAAGTGCAGGATGGCGTGCTCCACGCCACCTACGTACTGGCCCACGGGCATCCAGTCATTGATCTTCTCAGGATCAAAGGGGCCCTCGGTGTACTGGGGCGATACAAAGCGCAGGAAGTACCAGGAGGAGTCCACGAAGGTGTCCATGGTGTCCGTGTCGCGCTGGGCAGCACGTCCACAGTTGGGGCATTCAACGTTGACCCACTCGACGGCGGCGGCCAGCGGGGAGGTCCCCTTCGGGGCCAGCGCTTCGCCACGCAGGTTGTCGGGAAGCCGGACCGGCAGCTGGTCATCGGGCACGGGTACTTCGCCGCATTCACCACAGTGGATGATCGGGATGGGCGTGCCCCAGAAACGCTGACGGCTCAGCAGCCAGTCACGCAACCGGAAGTTGACGAACTTTTCGCCGGTTCCGAGCTTTTCCAGGATCTGGATGGCTGCCGGAATGGCTTCGGCCTTGGACAGTCCGTCCAGCTCGCCGGAGTTGATGAGCGTGCCTTCGCCGGCGGTTGCCACACCGGTCTCGGCCGGGTTCTCGTCGCCGGTTTCAAGCACAGGGCGTACGGGCAGGTTGAAGGCCTTGGCGAAGTCGAGGTCGCGCTGGTCGTGGGCGGGTACCGCCATGATGGCACCCGTGCCGTAGTCGGCCAACACGTAGTCTGCGGCCCACACCGGCAGCTTTTCACCGTTGAGCGGGTTGATGGCGTAACGGCCCGTGAAGACACCGGTCTTCTCGCGCTCGGTGGACTGACGTTCGATCTCCGAGAGGGCCTTGACCTTCTCGCGGTATGCCATGAGTTCGTCGTGCTGCTCCGGGGTCACCAGATCCAGCGCCAGGTGTGCATCAGCTGCGACGACGAAGAACGTTGCGCCGTAGAGGGTGTCGGGACGGGTGGTGAAGACGGTGACTTCGCGCTCGGCCCGCTCTTCCGTGGCTTCGATGACGAAGCGCACGTGGGCACCTTCGGACCGGCCGATCCAGTTGCGCTGCATGGCCAGCACGCGCTCGGGCCAGTGGCCCTGCAGCTGGTCCATATCTTCGAGCAGGCGGTCGGCGTAGTCAGTGATCTTGAAGTACCACTGGTTCAGGGACTTCTTGGTGACCGGCGTGCCACAGCGCTCACAGGCACCATTGACTACCTGCTCGTTGGCCAGGACGGTGAGGTCCTTGGGGCACCAGTTGACCGGGGAATCCTTGCGGTAGGCCAGTCCACGCTCGTAGAAGCGCTTGAACAACCACTGGGTCCACCGGTAGTACTCAGGGTCCGAGGTGTGGATGCGGCGCGACCAGTCAGCCGAGATGGCGTAGCGCTTGAACGATGCCGCCTGGGTGTCGATGTTGGCATAGGTCCACTCGCTGGGGTGGGCGTTGCGCTTGATGGCTGCGTTCTCGGCGGGCAGGCCGAAAGAGTCCCAGCCGATGGGGTGCAGGACGTCGAAGCCCTTCTGGCGCAGGTAACGTGCGACGACGTCACCCATCGCAAACGCTTCGGCGTGGCCCATGTGAAGGTCACCGGAAGGGTAGGGGAACATGTCCAGCACATAGCGGCGTTCGCGCGAGCCGTCGTCGGCAGGCGTGAAGACTTTGAGGTCCTCCCAGACCTGCGGCCACTTGGCTTCCATCGCAGCGAAGCTGTAGACGCCTTCTTCAGGCGCTTCGGCTGCGGCTGTCTGTGCTGTTCCGGTCTCTGTCTCCGGCTGAACGCTCACTGCTGCCCTCTTCTGTTCTTCGATGGCGGTATTGCCTCCTGCTGCGGCCCGGAATGCCCCGGACACACAAAAGCCCCTCAACAATGGAGGGGCGGCCGCACGGCTGATAAAGCCGGGCGGCTAGCTAAGCAGAAGGATCGCACGCATAGATCTACAATAGCGCACGATCCCCCAGCCCAGTCGCATCGAGCGGCTTAGGAAAGGCCGGCTCGCTGACGCCGTGCCGTTATGGGGGCCCGGGAACGGCTTCGGGCGTCCGCGAAGCGGGCGGGGCCCCCATAACGGCTAAGGCGTCAGGTCTGTCGAGTGATGCTTACTTAACGTCCTCGTCGACCCAGTCCATGGACTTGGTCACTGCCTTCTTCCAGAGTCGCAGCTGGCGCTCCTGTTCCTCCGCCGGCAACTGCGGCTCCCAGCGCTTGTCCTCGTTCCAGTTCGCGCTGAGCTCGCCAAGGTCCTTCCAGAATCCGACAGCAAGCCCAGCGGCGTAAGCAGCACCGAGCGCCGTGGTTTCCACGACCTTCGGGCGAACCACGGGCACACCGAGGATGTCGGCCTGGAACTGCATCAGTGCCTCGTTGGCGACCATGCCGCCGTCGACCTTCAACTCGGTGAGCGGAACGCCCGAGTCGGCGTTGACGGCGTCAAGTACCTCGCGGGTCTGGAAAGCGGTGGCTTCCAGGGCGGCACGGGCGATGTGGCCCTTGTTGGCGAACCGCGTAAGGCCCACGATTGCGCCGCGGGCGTCGGCGCGCCAGTACGGGGCGAAGAGGCCGGAGAAGGCGGGGACGATGTAGACGCCACCGTTGTCTTCCACCGCGGCGGCGAGTTGCTCGACCTCCGGGGCTGAACTGATCATGCCCAGGTTGTCGCGCAGCCACTGGATGAGCGAACCCGTCACGGCAATGGAACCTTCAAGGGCGTAGTGCGGCTTCTCGTCACCCAGCTTGTAGCCAAGGGTGGTGAGGAGGCCGTTCTTGGAGTGGACGATTTCCTCGCCGGTGTTGAAGATCAGGAAGCAACCGGTGCCATAGGTGTTCTTCGCTTCGCCCGGCTGGAAGGCGGCCTGGCCGAATGTGGCGGCCTGCTGGTCACCCAGAATGCCGGCAACAGGGGTCTCGCGCAGCAGCTGCGAGGTGTGGACCTGGCCGTAAACCTCGGAGGAGGACTTGATGGTGGGCATCATGGACGCCGGAACACCGAAGATGTCCAGGATTTCCTGGTCCCATTGCAGGGTCTCAAGGTCCATGAAGAGGGTGCGCGAAGCGTTGGTGACGTCGGTGACGTGCACGCCGCCGTCGACACCGCCGGTCAGGTTCCAGAGGACCCAGGCGTCGGTGTTGCCGAGGAGGAGGTCGCCCGCTTCGGCCTTCTCGCGGGCACCGTCAACGTTGTCCAGGATCCACTTGATCTTGGTGCCGGAGAAGTAGGTAGCCAGGGGAAGGCCCACCTTCTGCTTGAACCGCTCAAGGCCTCCATCCTGTGCCAACTGGTCGACGATCGGCTGTGTGCGGGTGTCCTGCCACACAATGGCGTTGTAGACAGCCTCGCCGGTGTTCTTGTCCCACACCACGGCCGTTTCGCGTTGGTTGGTAATGCCGACGGCGGCAATGTCGTGCCGTGTCAGGTTCGCCTTTGACAGTGCCGAGGCAATGACTTCCCGGGTGTTGTTCCAGATTTCCGCCGGGTTGTGCTCAACCCAGCCGGCCTGCGGGAAGATCTGCTCGTGTTCCATCTGACCGGTGGAGACAATGTTCCCCGAGTGGTCGAAGACGATGGCGCGCGAACTGGTGGTGCCCTGGTCAATGGCGATGACGTATTGGTTCATTGTGACGTCCTTGTCTGTTCTTGTTGGTTACTCGGTTGGATCTGAAGCGTGCGGATAAGAACGATTTCTGCTGGCGGGCTCAGCCGGCAAGTGCCGGCATGATGCCCGGCACCAAAAGGCCCACGAGCCCGGCCAGGGCGCCGCCAACCAGGGGTCCTACGACAGGAACCCAGGAGTAGGCCCAGTCGCTGGAACCTTTGCCCTTGATGGGAAGGACGGCGTGTGCGATGCGCGGCCCGAGGTCACGTGCGGGATTGATGGCGTAACCGGTAGGACCACCGAGGGACACGCCGATACCTACGACGAGCAGCGCTACGGCCAGTGGCCCGAGGCCCGAGGGGGTGCCGCCAAAGGTCAGGATGACGAACACCAGGACAAACGTGCCGATGATTTCGGTGATGAGGTTCCACGGAGTTGAGCGGATGGCCGGGCCGGTGGAGAAGGTACCCAGCTTGTTAGCTGCCAGGGGCTCTTCATCGAAGTGCTGCTTGTAGGCGAGCCAGCAAACCACTGCGCCCAGGAAAGCGCCAAGGAGTTCACCACCGAAATAGGTCAGGGTCGAGCCGAAAGTGACGGCTACGTCCGGCGCATACTCCCCCTTGCCGTTGACCAGCAGGCCCAAGGTGACCGCCGGGTTCAGGTGCGCACCGGACTTGGCAGCCACGAAAACGCCCGCGAAGACCGCAATACCCCAGCCCCACGTCACCATCAAGAATCCAGCATTGTTGCCCTTGGTGCCTTTGAGCGCAACGTTGGCCACAACACCGCAACCCAACAGGGTCAGCATCATGGTTCCGAATACTTCGGAAAGGAAAACAATTCCAAGAGACATCTTTGACTCCTCTATTTTCTGTTGTCAGCCTCCTCGCGGGTGAAGAGGCTGTTGGGACGGTTCCGTTGTCTCCGGAACCGTCCCGGTGTGGTGGTCCCCGAACGGGCCCACCTACCCCCATTCCGTCCCTGCCGCGTGGTGGGACGGTCAAGCTGTTTTCAGTGCCGGCTAAGCTACGAGGCTGTGCACGTCCACCTTGTGGAACCTTTGGAGAACCTCCTGTGCGTGCCGGATCTCGGCCTCACGCGTTGCTGCATCCCAACCAAGCGGCTCGGACAGTGCTGCGGCGATCTCGTTGAGCAGTTCCCCGGTCACGAGGCCACGGAACGCCAGGGATGTCCTGCGGATGAGGACATCTATCAGGTGTCCGATCTGCTCGTGCTCGGCCATGAAGGCCAATTCACGGACACTGAGTTCGCGGGTTGAACGCAGCGGCTGGTCCTGGCCGGCATTGAGGTACTCGATGACGGTCTCTGCCCGGGTTCCGTAACGAGTCAGCAGGACGGCAACACGGTCGGCGTCCAAGCCCGGACCCATGTGCTTCTTGATCCATTCCTGTTCGCCCTGTTCCGTATCCGGGAAGCCGGCGCCCCCGCCGATGGCGAGTTTCGCCGTCGAGACCTTGCGCTCCATCCCCAGTTCGCGCAGGACGTCGTTCGTCATGTGTTCCGCCAAAGCGCGGAAGGTGGTCCACTTGCCGCCTACCAGGCTGAGTACGACGGCGTCCTTGCCGCCTGTCGTTGTCACGGCGTCTTTTCCGGTGCGGACGTTGCGCTCGATGCGGTAGTCGCGGGAGACGAAACCTGGCTGGGTCTCATCGTGCCGTGGCAAGGGACGGACACCTGCGAAGCTGTAGACGATCTGGTCGCGCTCCACTTTGATGGTGGGGAAGACATGGCCCACCAGGTCGAAGAAGTAGTCGATTTCTTCTTCGGTGCAGACGGCGTCCTCGGACATATCTGCGTCCACGTCGGTGGTACCCACCAGCACGCGGTCGCCCATCGGGTAGATCAGCACGATGCGCCCATCGGTGTGCTCGAAGAAGATCTCGCGGCCGTTGCAGGCCGCAAGCAGTTCGGGGTGGTCCAGGACAATGTGGGAACCCTTGGTGCCGCCCATGAACCTGCTGGCAGCCCCCATGGCCTGGTTGGTGAGATCCACCCATGCGCCAGTGGTGTTGACGATGACGTCGGCCTGGAAGTCGAATTCCTTGCCGGTCAGTTCGTCGCGCAGGCGGGCTCCGTCCGTTCCCATGGAGACAAGAGAGACGTAGTTGCTGGCACGGGCGCTTCCTCCGGGAAGTCCACCGCCGAGGCCGGCCTTCTCGCCATCCTGCAGGACGTCCAGGGTCAGGCGCTCAGGGTTGTGCACGGAGGCATCGAAGTAGGTTGCGGCGTACTTGATGCCGGAGTGCAGCTTGGGGAGCTCTGCAAGTGCCCGGGTCCGTCCGCGGAACTGGTGGCGCGGAACGCTGCCGCCGTCGCGGGAGAAGAAGTCATACATGCTCAGGCCGACCTTGATGAGGAACGCACCGCGTTCCTTGGGCTTGCCCTGCTTGTGGGTGAGGAAGCGCGTCGGAGCGGAGAGGATTCCCGAGAAGGTACTGAAGATCGGAATGGTGGTCTGCAGCGGCTTCACGTAGTGCGGGGCAATGCGGAGCAGCCTGTTGCGCTCAACGACGGACTCCTGGACAAGGCGGAACTCGCCGTTCTCGAGGTAACGGATGCCGCCGTGGATCATGTGCGACGACGCACCGCTGGCTCCTTGGCAGTAGTCGCCGCGTTCCACGAGCGCGACGTCGACGCCTTGCAGTGCGAGGTCCCGGAAGGTTCCGACACCATTGATGCCACCGCCGATGATGAGTACCTTCGCCGTCGGCCGCTCCTGAAGTGCGACGACGGAGTCACGCTGCTGTGAGTGCTGTGAGGTACCGGAAATCCTGTTGTGTCCCAAAACTGCTCCCTTGGGCTTGGTTCGTGCGCTGCGCCACTCGCTGCTGCACCGTTCACCACTAATCTTGCGAAGGTGGAAAATGGAGTCAAGCTATTTGCACAAACGTGCAGGAAGGAAATGAGATGGCACGATCACGTCACTCGGACGCACTCCGGGCTGCACAAATGTATTACTTGCAGGACCTGACCATGGATGCGATTGCCCGGGAGCTGCGGACGTCCCGGTCCACGGTCTCCAGGCTCCTCTCCTCCGCCCGCGAAACGGGTCTTGTCCAGGTCCAGATCCGCAGCCCCTTCGATACCGGACCCGAGCTCGAAAGTCAGATCCGGAGCCAGTACGGGGTGGATGTCCACGTGGTACCGGTACTGGACACGCTCAACGAAGCCGAGACCCTGGACCGCGTCGCCATGCAAGCTGCGCGGACCATTGGGCCGCTGGTGGACTCGAACGCCATTATTGGAGTTGCCTGGGGCGCCACCCTCAGCGCCGTCAGCCGACACCTCACCCGGAAGGTGACGCACGACAGCATCGTGGTCCAGCTCAATGGCGCTGGAAACATGCAAACCACCGGCATCACGTATGCCAGCGACATCATGCGCCGTTTCGGGAGCGCCTACGGTGCACGGGTCGAACAGTTCCCCGTACCCGCATTCTTCGATCACGCCGCTACAAAGACCGCCATGTGGAATGAACGCAGCGTTCAACGGATCCTGGATCTACAAGCCCGTATGAGCATTGCCATTTTCGGTGTGGGGTCAGTCGACTCCGACTACCCGAGCCACGTGTATGCCGGCGGTTACCTTGATGAACAAGACCTCACTGTGCTGGCCGCGGACGACGTCGTGGGCGATGTCGCAACAGTCTTCTTCCGCAGCGATGGATCATCGGACGGCATCACCTTGAACGAACGCTCAACCGGACCAAGCCACGAGCAACTCCGGCAAGTCCGTCGGCGGATCTGCGTGGTTTCCGGGGCATCGAAAATCAACGGGCTTCAAGGAGCTCTGGCCGCGGGCCTGGCCACGGACCTGATTTTGGATGAGGCCTCAGCACGACGCCTCGTCAGTTTCAACGGGCACTCCTGAAGTATTCGTGCAAGGAATGGGTAGAGTCATTGCTATGAGATCCCCCAGCCCGCTTGCCTTGAACAACGGCGTCACCATGGAACGTCTGGGATTCGGCCTCTATAAAGTCCCGCCCAATAATGCCGATGGCCTGGTCTCCAACGCATTGGGCGAGGGTTACAGGCGCTTCGACACTGCGGCCATGTACGGAAACGAAGTAGGTGTGGGGCGCGCCCTGGGGGGCGCCATCGGAGACGCAGCACGCTACAACAGCGACACGGGCGGATCGGGCGAGTCCCTCCACACCCTTGCACGCGAGGACGTGTTCGTCACCACCAAGGTCTGGAACGAGGACCACGGCTACGATTCCACGCTCCGCGCTTTCGATACCTCCATCTCCAATCTTGGGCTCGACTACGTGGACCTCTACCTCATCCACTGGCCTTGCGCCGAACGGGGACTCTTTGTCGAAACGTACAAGGCAATGGAGACCCTTTACAGGGAGGGCAAGGTCCGGGCGATCGGGGTGTCCAACTTCCAGCCAGGGCATCTGGATGAACTCATGCAGAAGGCCGAAGTTGTCCCCGCAGTTAACCAGATCGAGTTGCACCCCTGGCTGCAGCAGGGCCGTTTGCGGCTCCTGCACCAGCAGCTGGGCATCGCCACGGAGGCGTGGAGTCCCCTCGGCAGGGGCCAGGTGCTGGCGGACCCGGCCATAGTCGCCCTGGCCGAAAAATACAACCGCACTCCCGCGCAAATCATCCTGCGCTGGCACCTGCAGCTGGGCAACCTGGTCATTCCCAAGGCCAGCTCGGCAGCCAGGATCAAGGAAAACCACGAAGTCTTCGACTTCGAACTCGACGCGGCTGACATGGACGGAATGGCCGGACTGGAACGCCATCATCGAACCGGGTCGCACCCGGACAACGTGAAGTAGGACAACCGTATGGACTCAGTGGACACCGGGCGCTCCCCCAAGGGCGCACAGGCCCCCGCCCAATATTTCAGCAAAGAGTTGCGTTCCCGGACGCGGGCCTCCGAAGTGGAAGTCGACGGAAGCACCGTGGCCTACTGGATCTACGAGCCTGTATCCGCAACACCGGGCACCCGCACCATCCTTGTCATCCATGGCTTCAGGGGTGACCATCACGGCTTGTTGCGGGTAGCGGACCAGCTCCCCGAGATGCGGATCATCATGCCGGACCTGCCAGCCTTCGGAAGTTCGGAGCCGTTCATTGGCGATGAACATACAGTGGAACGGTACGGGAACTTCATCACCGGTTTCATGGCCGCACTTGACCTTGGACCCAAGACCGTGTTGCTGGGCCATTCCTTCGGCTCGATCATCGCAAGCCACTTCGCCGCGGCGCATCCTGGTGCGGTGTACCCGCTGATCCTGATCAACCCCATTGCAGCACCTGCACTGGAGGGACCCAAGGGCATCATGACCAAGCTTGCTGTCTTGTACTACCAGGCATCGGCAAAGCTCCCGCGCCGCGTCGGCTTGGCGGTTCTCCGAAACCGCGCAATAGTCCGGATCATGAGTGTCACCATGGCCAAGACCAAGGACAAGGAACTTCGTCGTTTCATCCACGGTCAGCATGACGCCTATTTCAGCGCGTTTGCGGACCGTAAGAGCCTGCTCGAATCATTCAAGGCCTCCGTCTCGGGGAACGTAGCGGACGTCGCGGAGCAACTGCACCTGCCCGTGCTGCTGGTTGCCGGCGAAAAAGACGAGATAGCCACCCTCCCCAGCCAGCACAAACTTATGGAGCGCCTGCCGGATGCAACGCTGGAAGTCATTCCCGGCGTCGGGCATTTGATCCACTACGAAACTCCGGTCCCCGCAGCAGCGGCGATCCGCGCCTTCCTGGAGGAACACCCCGCGTGAAAATTGTCATCGACGCCCGCTTTACCCGAACGGACCACCACGATGGCATCAGCCGGTACGGTTCCAGCCTCATCGCCGCGGTGTCGAAAATCGCCGACGTCACGATGCTCATCAGCGACAAGCGGCAGCTCGCCCTGTTGCCGGACGTCCCTTACGTCCTGATCAACAGCCCTCTTTCTCCCTTGGAGCTGTTCGTTTCCCGAAAGGTCAATCCCCTGGGCGCCGACGTCGTGGTGTGCCCCATGCAGACCATGGGCACGTGGGGGCGCAAGTATGGACTGGTCCTCACTCTCCACGACCTCATTTACTATGAGCACCCGGCTCCCCCGGGCTTCCTGCCTGCGCCGGTACGTGTTCTCTGGCGGCTGTACCACAAGGCCTACTGGCCGCAGCGGCTGCTGTTGAACCGGGCCGACATCGTGGCCACCATCAGCCACACCACCGAAGCCCTGATGGCCAAATACAGGCTCACCAATCGGCCTGTGCGGATTGTGGGGAACGCTCCCCAACCAGGACAAACACCACGCGATGCCACGGCCGGTGCTGACAAGACGCTGCTGTACATGGGCTCGTTCATGCCCTACAAGAACGTGGAAACCATGATCCGGGGCATGGCCGGATTGCAGGATTACAGCCTGCACCTTTTGAGCCGCATCACTGCCGAGCGCAAGACAGAACTGCAGGCTTTGGTTCCGGAAGGGGCCAAGGTCATCTTCCATAACGGCGTCACGGACGCCGAGTACGACTCCCTCCTGCTCCGGGCAACCGCACTCATCAGCCTTTCCCGTGCGGAGGGCTACGGCCTGCCGCTGGTGGAGGCCATGGCGTTGGGAACTCCCGTGATTGCCAGTGACATCCCCATCTTCAGGGAAGTTGGCGGCGACGCCGTCAGTTACGTTGATCCGGGCTCGCCCACGGACTTCGCCGCTGCCGTGAACGCCCTCGGTGACGAGGCCCTGTGGCAGCAGCGCTCACGCAGCTCCGTGGAGCGTGCCGCCGCGTTTAACTGGGACGATTCGGCACGGCAGCTGCTTTCTGCAGCCGAAGAGGTCGTGGCATTGCGGCACCGCAGGGCCTGAATTACACAGCGCTAGAGGACGTCTACTCCGTCAAGGCGGAGCTGGACGGGTCCAGCGGTGCGTTTGGCCGCGCTGGCCGCCTTGACTGCACGCATGACGCGCGTCGCCTCGGCAGCGTTCGTGTAGGGAATGAAGTAGAGCATGCGGACGTCCGCATCATCCTGTCCCGGAACCGCAGACGATGGGCCGCCGAACAGCTGCACGGGCGCTGGCCCGGCCTTCCTGAGCTGCCCGGCCAAGGAGGCAGCGGCTTCGAACGCCCCGGCAAAATGCCCAACGTCGGCCCTGCTTCCCGTTACCGAGGCCACCCGAACCGCCGGAGGCAACTGAAGTTCCTTCCGCAGCACCAACTCGCGCGAGGCGTAACCCGCGGCATCCCACCGCAAGAGGGCACCCGTCGCGGCGGTATCGTCCGCCGTGATGACCACCAAGCCACCCTGGCTGGCAGGCTTCACCAAGGAGGCGGCGTTGAACCACCGACGCACAGTGTCCTCGCCGGCTCGAAGGTTTTCGCGCCGGAGCAACGAATTGCCATCCAACAACAAAGCCGCGGCATAACCCTGGGAAGCCACCGGTTCAGCCCCGACGGTCGCCACCACCAAGGCAGGAGCGTCCGGAACTGTCGCTTTGACGTGTTCGCCGGACGAGGTCACTACAGCCTTGCCTGGAAATGCCCGGCCCAGTTCTTCTGCCGTCCTCATGACGCCGGCAGCACCCCTGCGCAGCCTGGTGCCGCTGCAGTGCGTGCAACGCCACTGCGGAGCAGGCGTGGCACACCAGCGGCAGGCAGGGATCGAAGAGCTGCTGGAAACGGCCAGCGGTCCCTGGCAGCTGTTGCACCGGGCAAGCTCCCGGCACGTCTCACACGCCAACGACGGAGCGTAACCGGCGCGGGCAACCTGCACCAGTACCGGGCCACGTTCAAGCCCTTCCTTCGCGGCTCGCCATGCGGCTCCCGGCAAGCGTGCGATGCGTGCCAAGGGATCGCGTTCCTGTTCGAAACTGTCAGCGGTATTCAGGACGCGCGGCACTGTGGCTCGGACGGTGCTTCGGGGCGCTTCAACCGGCACAGCCCACTGCAGCTCCACCAGGCGCTGGACTTCCGTACTCCGGCTGTGCGAGGCCATCAGGCATGCGGCGTTCTCCTGCTCCGCACGCAAGAGCAAAACTTCGCGGGTATGGGCGTAGGGGGCTCTTTGCTCAATGTGGAGATCGTCGCCGTCATCCCAGCACACCACCAGTCCAAGATCCTTGACCGGCGCGAAAGCAGCGGAACGGGTACCTACGGCCACCCGCGCGGAACCGCTCAAGAGGCGCAGGAAGTTGCGGTACCGGGGCGTCTGGCCGTCATCGGCGGTCAGACGGGCGACGTCGGACGGCGGCAGGACCGCTGCCAGCGCCGCTTCCACGCGGTCAAGATCCCGGTAATCAGGAACCACCACGATCGCGCCGCGTCCCGAGGATCTGACATTGGCCACCGCGGCGGCCACCAAGGCCGGCCACCCATCAGGACCGAATCCTTGCAGTGCGGTCAGAACGGCTTTGGGCGAACCACCACTGGCCAGGTGCTGCAGATACGCTGTGCCATTGGTGTAGCGACCCCAGGCATGGGCATTGAAAGCCGGTATTTCTTCTCCCCCGGTTTCCGAGTCATTGCCGGGCGGCACATCCCCGCTGAGCAATTCCTTCTCCACCTTGGCAACCCGTGGCGGGATGGCCGAGCGCAGGACATCACTGAGGGTTCCGGCGTACCGCGCGGAGACATTGCCTGCCAGCGTGGCAATGGCAGGCGTGAGGACCGTCACCGGCGAAACCACCTTATGCAGGGGTGTCAACGGCGATGCTGCATCTGAAGCATCGAGTCGCTCCAGGATGTAGCCGCCCAGTTCCTGGCCGTTGAACTTCACTTTCACCCGCACGCCGGGAGCCGCTTCCTCGGCCAGTTCAGCAGGGACGCTGTAATCAAAGGGCCTGTCCAGGTGCGGCAGCGGCGACTCCAGGACCACGCGGGCCACAGGAAGGTGTCCGGCCAAGGGCGGACCCTGGACAGAGGGCCGGTCCGGGAACCCTTGCAGCAACGAGGGCTGAAGCAATGACGGCTGGGCCTCAGGGCCTGCCATAACCTTCACCTCCAGCTCGTCGCACGATACTACCGCGCGCAGGAATAACTGCCGTATCCAACAATGCAGATGCCCGCAACGCGATTGATCCGCTGCGGGCATCTCTCTGGCTAAAGCCAATCACGAACCACCGACAAAACAACATCGCGGTGATCGCGGGTGGAATCAGGCGTTGAAGTATTCCTTCAAGTCCGCCACCCGGTCCAGCCGCTCCCAGGTGAAGTCGGGCTCGTCCCGTCCGAAGTGCCCATGTGCAGCCGTCTTGGCGTAGATGGGACGCTTGAGGTCCAAGGCATCAATGATGGCGCGGGGACGGAGGTCGAAGAGCTCGTCGATCGCTTCGCTGATGCGCGCGGGGTCGACCGTCTCCGTGCCGAAGGTCTCCACGTACGTTCCCACGGGGCGTGCCTGGCCGATGGCGTAGGCGATCTGGATCTCCGCACGCTTGGCAAGGCCGGCCGCCACCACGTTCTTCGCGACCCAGCGCATGGCGTAAGCCGCGGAACGGTCAACCTTGGACGGATCCTTCCCGGAGAACGCCCCACCGCCATGGCGGGAAAACCCGCCGTAGGTGTCCACGATGATCTTGCGGCCGGTCAAACCGGCGTCGCCGACGGGCCCACCGATGACGAACGCACCTGCGGGGTTCAGGATGTTCGCCGTGCGCGAGAGGTCAAGGTTTGATGCGGCAAGCACGGGATCGATGACGTAGCTCGCGAGGTCAGCGCGGAGCTGTTCCAGGCTCGCTTCCTCTGCATGCTGGCTGGAGATGACAACCGTTTCCACTGAAACCGGCCGGTCGCCGTCGTACCCTACCGTGACCTGGGTCTTGCCGTCGGGCCGCAGGTAGGCAAGTTCACCGTTCTTGCGGACCTCGGTGAGGCGTTCCGAAAGGCGGTGCGCCAGCCAGATGGGCGTCGGCATGTAGGAAGCTGTTTCATCACTGGCATAGCCAAACATGATGCCTTGGTCGCCGGCACCCTGGAGGTCGTAATCGTCCTCCTGGCGTCCCTCGCGGGCCTCCAGAGAGTTGAAGACGCCCCCTGCGATGTCGTTGGACTGTTGGCCGATGGAGACTGACACGCCGCAGCGGGCACCGTCGAATCCGTTGGCGGACGAGTCATAGCCGATGCCCAGAATGGTCTCACGGACAATCTGCGGAATTTCGACGTAGGCATCGGTGGTGACCTCACCGGCAACGTGCACCAAACCTGTGGTGGCCATCGTTTCGACAGCCACGCGCGATTCAGGGTCCGCGGCGAGCAACGCGTCCAGAATGGAGTCGCTGATCTGGTCGCAGATCTTGTCCGGGTGCCCTTCGGTCACCGACTCTGACGTGAAGAGGCGGAGCTTGGACGGGGTGCCATGGTGTTCATGGTGCAGCGGTAAAGTCACTCGACCACCTTACTGGGTTGCGGGAAAACGGCATCGGCCGTGTGTCCCTTTGCTAAGAATTCAGGGATGGGCTCGGTCACATGGCCGGGAAGACCCGCGCGAGCTCTGCACCCACGCGATCGACCACCGCGGCAGCAACATCCGCCTTGGAACCGGCAGCGGACTGAGGTTCAGCGCCATGGCCGGAGAGGATGACGACGGAGTTCTCGTCCTGCCCGAAAACCTGACCGACTCCCACCTGGTTGACAACAAGAAGATCGCAGCCCTTGCGTTTGAGCTTGGCAGTTGCGTGCTCCAGGACATCGCCCTGGGCGTCTCCGGTTTCTGCCGCGAAACCAACGATCAATTGCTGACCACCTGCTGCGTTCCGCCGTTCCACGAGCTCATGGAGGATGTCCGGATTGCGGACCAGGCGCACGAGCGGCGCGTCCTCGCCGTCGACCTTTTTGATTTTCGTATCCGAAACTTCGGCCGGACGGAAGTCGGCGACGGCGGCAGCCATGATGACGACGTCGGAATCGGCCTGCGCTTTCAGCGCTGCCTCGCGCAGCTCCAAGGCTGACTCAACGCGGATAAGCTCGACGCCGGCGGGCGGCTCGACGTCCATGTGTGCGGCCAGGAAACGCACCGTTGCTCCGGCAGCCAGAGCAGCGGCGGCCAGAGCAACGCCCTGCTTGCCGGATGAACGATTGCCGAGGAACCGGACAGGGTCGAGGGCTTCCCTTGTTCCACCGGCCGAAATCGTGACGGTCCTGCCAGCGAGCGACGTGTGCGGGGCCGAAGGCACCGTGGTGCCTTCCGTGGTCCCGGCGGCGTCCGCCAATGCGATGGCCGCGGCAAAGATGGCTTCGGGCTCGGGCAGGCGGCCCGGACCGGAGTCGGCACCAGTAAGGCGTCCGGATGCAGGTTCGAGGACTGTCACGCCACGACTGCGCAACGTTTCCACGTTGGCTTGCGTTGCTGCATGCTGCCACATCTCAGTGTGCATCGCCGGAGCGAAAAGCACCGGGCCGTGGGCCATCAGCAAGGTGTTGGTCAGGAGGTCGTTGGCCTGACCCGTGGCTGCTCTCGCCAGAAGATCGGCAGTGGCCGGAGCAATGACGATCAGGTCAGCCTGATGCCCGAGGCGGACATGGTTAACCTTGTCGACGTCGTCAAAGACGCTGTTGCTCACCGGGTTGCCCGAGAGTGCTTCCCACGTGGCGACTCCGACAAAACGGGTAGCAGCTTCCGTGGGAATCACCGTGACCTGGTGGCCGGCTTCAGTAAAAAGCCGGAGGAGCGATGCGACCTTATAGGCTGCAATCCCTCCCCCGACTCCGAGGACTATGCGCACGTGACCTCCGTCAACAGGCAGTCTGCTTTATTCTGCGGGCTCGATCGGCGTGGAAACCAGCAGGCCTTCGTTGATCTCGCGGAGGGCGATCGAGAGCGACTTTTCGTTCAGCTTGGTGTCAACCAACGGACCGACGTACTCGAACAGGCCCTCGTGCAGCTGGGCGTAGTAAGCGTTGATCTGACGGGCGCGCTTGGCGCCGAAGATCACCAGGCCGTACTTGGAATCGGCAGCCTCAAGCAGCGAATCGATCGGCGGGTTGATGATGCCTTCAAGGTTCGTGGACACGAATTCTCCAAATTCTAGCGGGCCAACAAACAGGCGCTTTAGCGCCCGTGCGGGGTAAGCCCCATGAGTGAAACAAGCTCGTCCGCTGCCCGGCGAACGTCGTCATTGATGACGGTGTGGTCAAACTCCGGTTCAGCAGCAAGTTCCAGTTTAGCGGTTTCCAGCCGACGCTGCTGTTCTTCGGCTGTTTCCGTGCCGCGGCCAACGAGTCGACGGACCATCTCGTCCCAGCTGGGCGGGGCCAGGAAGACAAAGTTTGCATCGGGGACGGCAGCCTTGACCTGCCGTGCACCCTGAAGGTCGATCTCAAGCAGGACCGACTTTCCCTCAGCGATGGCGGCTTCAACCGTGCTGCGAAGCGTGCCGTAGCGGTTCTGGCCATGGACCACAGCCCACTCCAGCAATTGACCGTCAGCCACCAGGGAATCGAACTCTTCGGCGGACTTGAAGAAATAGTGGACCCCATCCTTCTCACCCGGACGGGCTGCCCTGGTGGTGGCCGACACCGAAAGCCAAACCTCTGGATAGTTGTCCCTGATGTAGGTGGATACGGTTCCCTTGCCAACGGCAGTGGGGCCGGCAAGGACGGTCAGTCCAGGATTCTTGCTCACGGATTCCTTCGGGGAAATGCGTTTAAACGCTTTGTTGGGTATCCATAAAATCTACCAGCGCTTTAGCCTGATGAATTCCCAACCCCCTGATGCGCCGGGATCCGGCGATTCCGATATCCGCCATGATTCCGGCGGCCCTGACTGGGCCTATGCCAGGCAATGCCTCCAGAAGCTCCACCACCCGCATGCGCGCGATCGCCTCGTCGGTGGCTCCCGAAGAGATCAACTCCGCGATGCTCACTTCGCCGCGCTTGAGCTTTTCCTTGGCCGCGGCCCGCACCGCCCGGGCCTTCGCGGCCTTTTCCAACGCATCGGCGCGTTCTTGCGGTGTCAGCTCTTTAAGGCCCACTGCTGAACCCCTGTCAGATCGAGTTAATGATGCAGGTCAGGCGACTGATCCTGAACCTACCTGCAGGGGCGCAGTTGCGCAATGAGTTGGACCAACGCGGGGTCACTTAGGGCCCGTTGAACACCTCAACATGGGCCATAAGTGACCCCGCGTTGCCTTAGGAAAGCAGCCCTGCCAGCGCCTCCTCCGCTGCGGAGCGCAACGCGGCAGCAGTGGGGCCGGCAGCGAGAATTCCCCGGCTGGAAGTGGCAAGGACAGCCGGATACGCGGAGCCAAAGGTCGCACGAAGGTCTGCCGGAGTCGCACCCTGGGCCCCGAGCCCGGGGGCAAGGATTGCACCGCGTACCGGGCCGAGATCGATGTCCAGATCCGTCAACGCGGAGCCGATGGTGGCACCCACAACCAAGCCAACTGATCCCAGGGGCCCTTCGTAGCGCGCATTCTCTGCAGTTGCTTCGGCTACGATCCGGCGCGCTACAGAGTCGGCGCCCCCTACATGCTGGACGCTCTTGCCCTCAGGGTTGGACGTCAGGGCGAGCACAAACACTCCCCTGCCGTACTTGGCCGCAAGGTCCAAAGCCGGACGCAGCGACTCAAAGCCGAGGTACGGGCTCAACGTCACGGAATCCGCAGCAAGGGCTGAACCATCGCGGAGCCAGGCATCGGCGTAGGCCGCCATCGTGGAACCGATGTCGCCACGCTTTGCGTCCGCGATACTGAGCACTCCGGCTTCCGTTGAGGCGGCAAGGGTCCGCTCCAGCACAGCCATACCGGCAGAGCCATGGCGCTCATACAGGGCCACCTGCGGCTTGACCGCGGCAGCGAGGGAAGCCACAGCCTCCACGACGGTGAGCGAAAAGCGCTCCAGCCCGGCGACGTCGTCGTTCAATCCCCAATCCGCCAGCAACTGGGGGTGGGGGTCGATTCCGACGCACAACGGACCACGGTCAACCATGGCCGCAGCCAGCCGGGAGCCGAATGACTCCCGGACCGGCTGCGATTCCTGCGTTACGGCAGACTCAGGCATTGGCCGCTTCCGTCGCCGATGCCAGGTTGGCAGCGTGCTCCTGCAGGCTGGTCACCGACCACTCGTAAGTGCGGAGTGCTTCGATGGCCTGGACCGCAGCGTTGAACTCCGCCACGGTGGTGATGCAGGGAATGCCGATCGACGTTGCCGCCGCACGGAGTTCGTATCCGTCGCTGCGCGCCTCGCCACCGGAAGGGGTGTTGAACACCATGTCGATCTCGCCGGCGACGACGAGGTCGGCGATGGTGCCTTCGCCTTCGGCGCTGCTGCCTTCGGCGACCTTGCGGACAGGGGTGGCCTGGATGCCGTTGCGGCGCAGGACGTCAGCCGTTCCACCTGTGGAGACGATCTCGAAGCCGAGGTCGGACAGACGCTTGACACCCATAATCACCGAACGCTTGTCACGGTTGGCCACGGAAACGAAGATCTTGCCTCCGGTGGGCAGCGCGTTGTTGGCGCCGGACTGGCTCTTGGCGAAGGCGGTGTCGAAGTGCTTATCGATGCCCATGACTTCGCCTGTCGAGCGCATTTCAGGGCCCAGGAGGGAGTCAACGACCTTGCCCTCCGGAGTGCGGAAGCGGCTGAACGGCAGCACGGCTTCCTTCACCGCAACCGGTGCGTCCAGCGGAAGGGTGGAACCGTCGCCGGTCTCGGGCAGCATCTTGTAGGCGCTGCGGAGCTGGTTGATGGTCACGCCCGTACCGATGAGCGCTGCGGCCTTGGCCATCTGCACGCCGGTTGCCTTGGAGACGAACGGAACAGTCCGGGAGGCACGCGGATTGGCTTCCAGCACATACAGGACGTCCGACGCCAGAGCGAACTGGATGTTGATCAAGCCGCGCACTCCAACGCCTTCGGCGATCGCGCGGGTTGCTTCACGAACACGCTCGATCACGTTGTTGCCGAGGGTGATCGGGGGCAGGACACAGGCAGAGTCACCGGAGTGGATACCGGCTTCTTCGATGTGTTCCATGATGCCGCCGAGGTACATGTCCGTGCCGTCGAAGAGGGCGTCGACGTCGATTTCGACGGCGTCCTCCAGGAAGCGGTCAATCAGCACCGGGTGATCCGGGGTGATTTCCGTGGCATTGGCGATGTAGCGCGAGAGGTTGGCTTCGTCGTAGACGATCTCCATACCGCGGCCACCCAGGACGTAGGACGGGCGGACCAGGACCGGGTAGCCGATTTCGTCGGCGATCTTCTTGGCGTCCTCGAAGGAAACGGCGGTGCCGTTCTTCGGGGAGGTCAGCCCGGCTTCATCCAGGACCCGGGCAAAGGCGCCACGGTGCTCGGCAAGGTCGATTGCTTCCGGCGACGTACCCAGGATAGGGACACCGGCGTCGGCGAGCTGCTGTGCCAGCTTGAGCGGAGTCTGGCCACCGAGCTGAACGAAGACGCCCATGACGCCACCGGTGCGCTCTTCAGCGGCGATGACCTCGAGGACGTCCTCAAGTGTCAGCGGCTCGAAGTAGAGGCGGGTGGAGACGTCATAGTCGGTGGAGACAGTTTCCGGGTTGCAGTTGACCATGACGGTCTCGTAACCGGCCTTGCGCAGCGCCATGGAGGCGTGAACGCAGGAGTAGTCGAACTCGATGCCCTGGCCGATGCGGTTGGGGCCTGAGCCAAGGATGATCACGGACGGCTTGGAGTGCAGGCCGACTTCGTCTTCCTCGTCATAAGCCGAGTAGTGGTACGGGGTGTAAGCCGCAAACTCGGCTGCACACGTATCCACCGTCTTGTAGACAGGGCGGATGCCAAGGGCCTGCCGGACACCACGGACAACAGCTTCGGAGTTGTGCGTCAGGGCACCGATCTGCTCATCCGAGAAACCGTGGCGCTTGGCATTGCGCAGCATGTCCTCGGTGAGGACGCCGGCTTTGCGGATCTCCTGCGCAGTCTCATTGAGCAACTGCAGCTGGTCCAGGAACCAAGGATCGATCTTGGTCGCAGCGAAGAGGTCTTCCACGCTTGCGCCGCCGAGGAGCGCGCGCTGCACCTGGTGCAGGCGGTCGGTGGTGGGTCGCTTGGCCTTCTCGATGAGTTCGGCAACTTCGTACTCGGGCACGGAGCTGAAGTCCAGCTGAGAGCCCTTCTGCTCGAGTGAGCGCAAGGCCTTCTGCAGGGCTTCGGTGAAGTTGCGGCCCATGGCCATCGCTTCGCCCACAGACTTCATGGTGGTGGTGAGCGTGTTGTCGGCCGCCGGGAACTTCTCGAACGCAAAGCGCGGAACCTTGACCACGACGTAGTCCAGGGTCGGCTCGAAGGAAGCCGGGGTCTTCTGGGTGATGTCGTTGGGGATCTCGTCCAGGGTGTAGCCCAGGGAGAGCTTGGTGGCGATCTTGGCGATGGCGAAGCCTGTGGCCTTCGATGCCAGCGCCGAAGAGCGCGAAACACGGGGGTTCATCTCGATGACCACCACGCGGCCCGTAGCGGGGTCGATCGCGAACTGGATGTTGCATCCACCGGTGTCCACGCCAACTTCACGGATGACGGCGATGGCGACGTCACGCAGTTTCTGGTACTCGCGGTCCGTGAGGGTCAGCGCAGGCGCAACCGTGATGGAGTCACCGGTGTGGACGCCAACGGGATCGAAGTTCTCGATGGAGCAGACCACAACGACGTTGTCGTTCTTGTCGCGCATCATCTCGAGCTCGTATTCCTTCCAGCCAAGGATGCTCTCTTCGAGCAGAACCTCGGTGGTGGGGCTGTACTGAAGACCCTGGCCCACAATGCGGCGGAGATCGTCCTCGTTGTAAGCGAGGCCGGAACCGAGGCCACCCATGGTGAAGGACGGGCGCACAACCATCGGGTAGCCCAGGTCCTCGGCAGCTTTGAAGGCCTCATCCATGGTGTGGATGATGTGGCTGCGGGCAGACTCGGCGCCGCAGCGCTCCACGACGCCCTTGAACTTCTCACGGTCTTCGCCAAGTTCGATGGCCGCGATGTTGGCACCGATGAGTTCGACGTTGTACTTCTCCAGGACGCCGTTCTTGTCGAGGGCAATCGCTGTGTTCAGTGCAGTCTGGCCGCCAAGTGTGGGCAGCACGGCATCCGGACGCTCCTTGGCGATGATCTTCTCGACCACCTCGGGCGTGATTGGCTCCACGTACGTGGCATCGGCGAACTCGGGGTCCGTCATGATGGTGGCCGGGTTGGAGTTGACCAGGATGACCCGAAGGCCCTCCTCCTTCAGGACCCGGAGTGCCTGGGTACCGGAGTAGTCGAACTCAGCCGCCTGGCCGATAACGATGGGACCGGAACCGATGACAAGGACGCTCTTGAGATCTGTACGCTTGGGCATTACTTCTTGTCCTCAGTCTTGGAGTCGGTGGTGGTGGCGGGGCCGGCGGCTTTGGCATCAGCCATCAGGTCGATGAAGCGGTCGAAGAGATACGCGGCGTCGTGCGGGCCGGCAGCAGCCTCCGGGTGGTACTGGACCGAGAAGGCCGGGATGTCGAGGCAGGCGAGGCCCTCAACGACGTCGTCGTTCAGGGAGACATGGCTGACCTCCACGCGGCCGTAGCGCTCCTCAGGAGCAACGGTGGAGCCGTTCAGCGGTGCGTCCACGGCGAAGCCGTGGTTCTGGGAGGTGATTTCAACTTTGCCGGTCCGGCGGTCCATCACCGGCTGGTTGATGCCGCGGTGGCCGTAGCGGAGCTTGTAGGTGCCAAAGCCCAGGGCACGGCCCAGGATCTGGTTGCCGAAGCAGATACCGAAGTACGGCAGCTTCTCGTCAAGCACCGAACGCAACAGGGAAACCTGGTGGTCGGCGGTGGCGGGGTCGCCAGGTCCGTTGGACATGAAGAAACCGTCGGGGTTGACGGCGTTGACGTCCTCGAGGGTGGACGTGGCGGGCAGGACGTGCACGCGCACGCCCCGCTCGGCGAATCGCACGGGAGTCATGGCCTTGATGCCAAGGTCCACTGCGGCAATGGAGAAGCGCGGCTCACCTTCCCAACCGTGATCCTTGGGATCCACAACGTAGGCCTCGTCGATGGAGACTTCCTCTGCCAGTGCCGAGCCTTCCATGGGGGCACTGGCCAGAACGATGTCGAGCAGTTCCTTATCCGATGCCTGTGCGGCCTCGCCGGAGAAAATGCCTGCGCGCATGGTCTTGTGCTCGCGGAGGTGGCGGGTGATGGCACGGGTGTCCACGCCCTGGATTCCGACGATTCCCTGCTCCACCAATTCCTCGTCCAGGCTGCGCTCGGAGCGCCAGTTGGAGGGGCGGCGGGCGGCGTCCCGCACGATGTACCCTGCCACCCAGATGCGGCGGGATTCAGCGTCTTCGCTGTTGACGCCGGTATTGCCGATGTGCGGCGCGGTCTGGACAACCAGCTGGCGGGCGTAGGAGGGGTCGGTGATGGTCTCCTGGTAGCCGGTCATACCGGTGGCGAAGACGGCCTCACCGAGCGCGGTGCCCTGGGCGCCGTAGCTGCGGCCGCGGAACATGCGGCCGTCTTCGAGCACCAGCACTGCTGCTGTGGGGGTGGTTTTGGTGGCTGAGTTACTTTCCGTCACTTTATTACTTTCCACTATCGGCATCTGCCTGAGGGGCTGCGGAGATCAATTCTTTGAGTGCTTCGAGGAGGAGCGTCTTGTCGGCTGAGTGCCTGGACCGGAAACCGGTGTCGAGTTCCCGGTCGCCAAGTCTCCAGCTGATGACCAGGAGTCCGTCCTTTTCGACGAACTTCCCGGCCATGCCGTTGGCTTCACGGGTTTCCACCAGGGCTCGACGAGGGATGAAGACCGGGGCGGCGCCGTTGCGGTCGAACAATACGCCTTCATCGTGGATGCTCAGTTCCGCGTTGGTCCGGATGCCCAAGCCCTGGACTGCAATCCGGTCCAGCCAGTCCCCCGCCGTCGTGGTGGTCACGTACTGGCCATCGGCGACGACGCTGGCGGGAGTCAGCTCCTCCGGCACCCCGGGGAGGCGTTCGACGTCGGCTTGTCGCCTCAGCCGGTTCCGCCACCCCAGCCAGATCATCGCCAGGACGACGACGATCAGCGGCACCGTGATGAGCACGGTCAGTGTCTGGTTGTTCATCAGCTGCTGCTGACTGCCGGGTGCTGGTACGGCGTGTTGAGGCGGCCTTCGAGGACCGTCGGGTGCCCCTTGTAGAAGGTCGCCACCACGGACCCGGGCAGCTCCTTGCCCTTGAACGGTGAATTGCGGCCCATGGTTGCCATTTTATGGGGGTCGACGGTCCAACGCGCAGCCGGGTCCACCAGGATGACGTTGGCGGGCTCTCCTGCCTCAAGCGGGCGGCCCTGATCGGCGACCCGGCCGATGACGGCGGGAGTGAACGAGGTAACCCTCGCGAAGTCCGCCCACGTCATAAGTCCGGTT
Source organism: Paenarthrobacter sp. NPDC057981 (assembly GCF_042886835.1). Lineage (NCBI taxonomy): Bacteria > Bacillati > Actinomycetota > Actinomycetes > Micrococcales > Micrococcaceae > Paenarthrobacter > Paenarthrobacter sp. NPDC057981. The sequence continues at coordinate 41,058 of NZ_JBHVQI010000004.1, read as the reverse complement.
TCGATCATGGTTACCTGGACAACAGACAATGCCGTTTCCAGGCCCGTCATGCCCATGGCCGCCTGCGCCCACTCGCATTCCTTGTGCTCGCTGGGGTGCGGCGCGTGGTCGGTGCCGACGACGTCGATGGTGCCGTCTGCCAGTCCTTCGCGCAGGGCCTGGACATCAGCATCGGTTCGCAACGGCGGGTTGACCTTGTACACGGGGTCGTAGCTGCGGACCAGCTCGTCCGTCAGGAGGAGGTGGTGAGGTGTTACCTCGGCGGTGACGTTGATGCTGCGGGCTTTCGCCCAGCGCACGATTTCAACGGAACCGGCCGTGGAGACGTGGCATACGTGCAACCGGGAACCAACGTGCTGGGCAAGCAGGACATCGCGGGCAATGATGCTTTCCTCGGCCACGGCCGGCCAGCCGGTCAGACCCAGGACCGCGGAAACCGTTCCTTCGTTCATCTGGGCCCCGGCGGTAAGGCGCGGTTCCTGCGCGTGCTGGGCCACCACGCCGTCGAACGCTTTGACGTATTCCAGCGCACGGCGCATCAGGACGGGATCATGAACGCAGATGCCGTCGTCGGAGAACATCCGGACCTGGGCGCGGGAGTCGGCCATGGCACCGAGCTCTGCGAGCTGCTCGCCGGCAAGCCCCACGGTGACCGCGCCTACCGGACGTACGTCAACCCAGCCGGACGCACGGCCCAGGCTGTGGACCTGCTCGACGACGCCGGCGGTGTCGGCTACGGGGTTGCTGTTTGCCATGGCGTGGACGGCGGTGAAGCCACCCAAGGCAGCGGCGCGGGTGCCGGTCTCGACCGTCTCGGCATCCTCCCGGCCCGGTTCACGAAGGTGGGTGTGGACATCCACCATGCCCGGCAGGGCGATGAGACCCTTGCCGTCGATGACGGTAGCGCCGTCCTCGGAGAGGTCGGTACCTACTGCGGCGATAACGCCGTCGCGGATAAGCAGGTCCTGGGCGTCGCCGCCGAGGATCGCGGCTCCGCGGATGAGGTAAGTGTTCTCGGCCATCAGTTGCTCTCCTTGCTCGACGGGCTCGCGAAAGCCGGTATGGCGGTGGTTATCGGGGCTGCCTCACGGGAGTCCCCGGAGAGCAGCAAGTACAGGGCAGCCATGCGCACGGAAACACCGTTCCGCACCTGGTCCAGAACCGTGGAACGTGGTGAGTCCGCAGCGGCGGAAGAGATCTCCAGGCCGCGGTTCATCGGACCCGGGTGCATGATGATGGTGTCTTTCATGCCCAGCTCGTCCAAGGTCCGCAAGCGGGCGTCGTCGAAGCCCCAGCGCCGCGAATATTCACGCGTGGACGGGAAGAACGAGGCATTCATCCGCTCGCCTTGGACCCGCAGCATCATCATCGAGTCGATGCCGCCTTCCAGCGTTTCGTCGAGGTTGTAGCTGACCTTGCACGGCCAGTGCTCGACGCCGATGGGCAGCAAGGTTGGCGGCGCCACCAAAGTAACCTCGGCACCAAGGGTCTTCAGGAGCCAAACGTTGGAGCGGGCGACACGCGAGTGCAGCACGTCACCGGCAATGGCCACGCGCATCCCCTTGAGGTCTGCACCCGTGGAATCCCCACCGTTGAGCTTGGACCAGTGCCTGCGCATGGTGAACGCGTCCAGGAGCGCTTGGGTGGGGTGTTCGTGCGTGCCGTCTCCTGCGTTGATGACGGCTGCATCAATCCAATCGGTGGCAGCGAGCCGGTGGGGCGCGCCCGAGGCCCAGTGCCGGATGACGACGGCGTCCGCGCCCATGGCAGCGAGTGTTTGGGCGGTGTCCTTGAGGGATTCGCCCTTGGATACGGAAGATCCCTTGGCCGCGAAGTTGATGACATCGGCGGACAGTCGTTTGGCAGCGGCTTCAAAGGAAATTCGCGTGCGCGTGGAGTCCTCGAAGAACAGGTTCACTACAGTGCGGCCGCGAAGTGCCGGCAACTTTTTGACCTCGCGCTCCCCCACTGCGGACATTTCCTCCGCCGTGTCCAGGATGCGGATCGCATCTGCTGCGACAAGGTTTTCCGTGGAAAGAAGATGCTTCACTTGCCCGCCTCAATTACTACCTCGTTGACGGGAAGGCCATCTACGGAGTCGGTTTCTTCCAGGTGCACACGGACTTTTTCGGCCGAGGACGTAGGAAGGTTCTTGCCCACGTGGTCGGCGCGGATGGGGAGCTCGCGGTGGCCCCTGTCCACCAGGACCGCGAGACGGACAATACGGGGGCGGCCAAGGTCAACCAAGGCGTCCAGAGCGGCGCGGATGGTGCGTCCGGAATACAGGACGTCGTCAATCAGCACGACCACCTTGTTGTCGATACCTGACAAGGGAAGCCGGGTGTGGTGCGGTGGCCGCGTGGGCTGGTGTGAGAGGTCGTCACGGAACATGGTGACATCCAATTGCCCGACGATTGCTGCGGCGTTTACCGTGGGGTCGGCTGCTGCGATCTTGTTGGCGAGCCGAACAGCCAGTGGGTAGCCGCGGCTGGGAATGCCCAAAAGAACCAGGTCCTGCGAACCTTTGTTGGCTTCGAGGATCTCGTGGGCGATACGAGTCAGCGCACGATCTATATCCGCTTGGTTGAGGACAACCCGCGACGGCAGGTGCGCAGAAGTGACTTCAGTCATCGCTCGTCTCCCCTTTCCCCGCCTCACGGGACGGAATTAAAAAAGGAATATTTGCTCCTCAAAGCTATCACAGCGAGCCTGCGCCCACCGATCGAGTCGCAGTCAGGAGAGTGAGTTTAAGCTCACACTTCGCCCCGTGGAATAGGCTCGTTTCCATGAGCATGAATCACTCAGGCCAGTACGGCGGACAGCCCCACCCGGGCCCCTATCTGGAGCCGGGGGCGAACCCTACGTGGATCGGCCACGTGCAGCCCGGGAATTACCAGCCGGCACCGGGCAACCGGGCTCCGCTTCCGCAGCAGACCTGGGCCATGCCGCCGGTACGGCGCAGCTGGGGTACGCTGCCCCTGCTGATCGTTGGCGCGGTCCTGGCCCTGGGGAGTCTTTTGCTGGTGGTTCCGTTCCTGCTGGGCAACACCGGCGTTACTGGATTCGTCATCGGTTTCCTGGTGTCCCTGATTCCGTTGTCCATCGTCCTTTTGACCGTGCGCCTCATTGATCGCTGGGAGCCGGAACCACCCCGCCTTCTCTGGTTCGCCTTTACGTGGGGCGCCGCAGTGTCCATCGCCGGCACCCTGTTAATCCAGCCGATCTTCGCATTGGCTGCCCCCACCTCAAGCGAAGAAGCCTTCGCCTATTTCATGGCCACGGTACAAGCACCGATTGTGGAGGAGTTCACCAAGTCATTGGGTCTTCTGGTCCTGATCCTCGCGGCCCGGAAGTACTTCGACGGCCCCGTCGATGGAGTGGTTTTTGCCTTCACCATCGCCGCCGGCTTTGCCTTCACGGAGAACATCCTCTACTTCGGTCGTGAAATAGCCTCCTCCAACGACCCCGGCACCGACCTGGTACGCATCTTCATCCTGCGGGGGGTCATGTCACCCTTTGCCCATGCTGTCTTCACCGGCACAACCGGGTTGATCATGGGCTTTGCCGCCCGCAAGTGGCACCCCGGATACGCGGTCCTGGCCTTCTTCATCGGCCTGCTGCCTGCGATGTTCCTCCACAACCGCTGGAACAGCATGGGCCAGAACTTCCTGGCGGAGTACTTCGTTGTCCAGGTGCCTATCTTCCTGACGGCAGCCGTGGGCATCATCCTGCTTCGGCTCGCCGAGGGAAAGCTGACCCGGCAGCGACTTCTTGAATACGCCCGCGCGGGCTGGTTCACGCCCGCGGAGGTGGAAATGCTGGCCACAACAAGGGGAAGGCGCCAAGCACTTCGCTGGGCGGCATCACGGGGACGTGGGCCCCAGATGAAAGCCTTCATCAAGGGAGCAACAGCCTTGGCTTTTACCCGCCAACGGATCCTGAGCGGCCGCGACGTCCACACGCACCAACGCGACGAACTCGAACACCTTCATGCCGTCCCGGCATTGCGGGCTGCGGTCCTCCAGTAGACCATATTTAGAAAAATGGACCCTCCCCGGTTTCCCTGGGAGGGTCCATTCATAATTGCCGCCTGGCCGGCTACGCCAGCAGGGACGGCTTGAGCTTCTGGAGACGGCCAAGCAATCCGTTGATGAAGGCCGGCGACTCGTCAGTGGACATCGTCTTGGCCAGGGCCACGGCTTCGCTCACCGCCACTCCGTCGGGAACTTCGTCATTGTAGAGAAGTTCCCACGCTCCGATGCGGAGAATGATGAGGTCCACCGAGGGCATACGCTCAAGGGTCCAGCCTTGGGCATAGGTCTCAAGGAACTCGTCGATGGTTGCCTGCATGGACACCACGCCTTCCACGATCTCCACCGTGTAGGGATTGATGACCAGGTCTGTCTTCTCCCGACGCGCAGTCAAAGCGTCAAAAGCCGAAACTGAGCGCTGCTCCGCTTCGAAAAGTACTTCCAAGGCCCTGCTACGGGCTTTACCGCGGGCGCTCACTAGTCGTTGACCCGACCCAGGTAGCTGCCATCGCGGGTGTCGACCTTGACCTTGGTGCCCTGCTCCACGAACAGCGGAACCTGGATCTCGTAGCCGGTTTCAACTGTGGCCGGCTTGGTCCCGGCCGAAGAGCGGTCGCCCTGCAGGCCCGGCTCAGTGTAGGTGATTTCGAGCACAACGCTCGGGGGCAGCTCGATGTACAGCGGCGTGCCTTCGTGGATGGCAATGTTGACCATCTGGTTTTCGAGCATGAAGTTGGTGGCGTCGCCAACCGTTGCACCGGACACGGTGATCTGGTCGTAGTCCTGGGTGTCCATGAAGACGAAGTCTTCGCCATCCTGGTACAGGTACTGGTAGTCGCGACGGTCGACTGTCGCGGTTTCAATCTTCAGGCCGGCGTTGAAGGTCTTGTCGACCACCTTGCCGGACATGACGTTGCGCATCTTGGTGCGGACAAAGGCGCCACCCTTGCCGGGCTTGACGTGCTGGAACTCGATGATATTCCAGAGCTGGCCCTCGAGCTTCAGTACGGTCCCGTTCTTGATGTCGTTTGTGGTTGCCACTCGTATCCTCTGGTTAATCGCACTGGTTCCAGCTGCCAGCTATCTATGCCAAGCAGGCGTGCCAATCGGCGCGCCAGCGCGTATTTATCAAAAATCCAAAAACCATTCTACCGTCAAATGCGGAGCTGCCTTGCAGACAGTGTTTCAGGCAGCCTCAGGACGCCAGTTCCATGACGTCCCGGGCCCGCTGCAAGGCTACGGCCGAGGAGTAGATCAGCGCGGCATCGGCAGCCATGGCCACCCTCAGGTCCAACGCCTTGGCGAACTCCTCGGATGCTGCCAAGGCGTTGCCGCTCACGAAGTAGGCGCGGCCGAGGTATTGGCGCACTACTGCTTCCTTGGAGCTGCCCTGGACCTCTTGCAACAGATGACGGAACAACTGGACAGCCCGGTCAAGACGGTTGGTTGCACGGTGGACTTCCGCCTCGAAGATCCTCAGCCGGAAGGACTCGGGGTCCTTATACCGCGCCTCAGCCAACAGCTCAGCCGCTTCCTTTGGCTGGTTCTCCAACAGAAGGGCCATGATCCTGTCAGCGGGGTCCTCCGACGCCGCAAGCGCCGTCTCCATGACTTCCTCGTTGACCACCACGGGCAAGAGCGTGTCAGGGTTCATCCGGACACCAGGGAATCCGGCAGTAGGCCAGTCACTGACTCCTTCGCGCAGGGCGATGGTCATGATGCGATCTCCTGGTACGCGGCAAAGAGAAGTGAGGTGTCGGGGACGTCCAGGATCCCGGGCTTGGCCACTCCGTCAAGGACGACAAAGCGGAGCAGGTCTCCACGGGACTTCTTATCCCGGCGCATGCCATCCAGCAGACCCTGCCACCGGTCCCGGCGGTAGGTAATGGGCAGGCCAAGGCTTTCCAAAATGGTGCGGTGCCGGTCAGCGTCGGCATCGGACAAGCGGCCAACGCTGCGGGACAACTCTGCTGCGAACATCATTCCCACGGCCACGGCAGCACCGTGGCGCCACGAGTACCGTTCCACCAGCTCGATGGCGTGACCGAGCGTGTGGCCATAGTTCAGGATTTCGCGCAGACCGGATTCCTTGAGGTCCTGGGAAACGACGTCGGCCTTGACCGCGATGGCGCGTTCAATCAGTTCCCGGACTACCTCAGATCCCGGGTCCATTACGGCGTCCGTGTTCTTCTCGATCAGCTCGAGGATCACGGGATCGGCGATGAATCCACACTTGATGACCTCGGCCATGCCTGAGATGAGCTCGTTCCTCGGCAGGGTCTGGAGCGTGTCGAGATCGGCCAGGACGGCTGCCGGCGGGTGGAACGAACCGACGAGGTTCTTCCCTTCGGCTGTGTTGATGCCGGTTTTGCCGCCGACGGACGCGTCCACCATGCCCAGGAGGCTCGTGGGCATGTGGATGACTTTGACGCCGCGAAGCCACGTGGCTGCGACAAAGCCGGCAAGATCGGTGACCGCACCGCCGCCGACTGCAACGATCGCATCCGAGCGGGTGAAATCGTTCTGGCCCAGGACCTGCCAGCAGAAAGCAGCAACCTGGATGTGTTTGCCTTCTTCCGCGTCCGGGATTTCAGCAGTGAGCGCAGTGAATCCAGCGCTCTCCAGTTCGTCGCGGACGGTATCACCGGTCAGGCGGAGGGCTCGGGGGTGGATGACGAGTACCCGCCGGACGCGCTCCCCGAGTTTTGCCGGAAGGCCCTCCAACAGACCGCGCCCCACCACGACGTCATAATTTTCGTTGACTGACTGGCCGGTCACCTTGATGACAGTTGCTTCGTTACTCACTTTTCAACTTCCTCTTTCAAGGCTGCATGCTGGCGCAGCCGTTCCTCCAGCTGGAGGCCGATGTCCACCACGGTTCCTGTACGGACGTCCATGACGATGTCCGCAAGCCGTTCGTAGACAGGACGCCTGGTGGCAAAAAGTGCTTCCCAGCGCGTCATCGCGTCACCCTGAAGCAAGGGCCTACCGGTGTTCCGCGCAATACGGTCCGCCACCGTTTCGGCGTCGCACTCCAGGTAGACCACAGTGCACTCCCCCAGCAGCTGCTGGGTCCCGGAGTCAAGCACTGCTCCCCCGCCGAGGGAGATGATCGCCGGCTGCTCCTTGGCAGACTCGATCGATTTCGCCACAGCCCTGGCCTCGATTTCGCGGAAGGCGTGTTCGCCCCGACCGGCGAAGATGTCAGCGATGCTGCCGTGGGCAGCGACGACTACAGCATCGGTGTCCACGAACGGGAGACCAAGCTGCTGGGCAAGCTGCTGGCCTATGGCCGACTTGCCAACAGCCATAGGGCCCACCAAAACAACGGGACGGCCCGCGGAGCCATCCAGGACAGAGCGGATCACTACCGGCCGACCGTGTCCAGGGTTGCCGGGATGTTGTCCAGGTAGCTCTGCAGGTTGCGTGCGGTTTCGGCGACGGAGTCGCCGCCGAACTTCTCGGTGATGGCCTCGGCCAAGACCAGGGCCACCATGGCTTCGGCGACAACACCTGCTGCCGGAACGGCACAGACGTCTGAACGCTGGTGGTGGGCCTTTGCGGGCTCGCCCGTGCTCACGTCAATGGTGCGCAACGCGCGCGGGACCGTGGCGATCGGCTTCATGGCGGCACGGACACGCAGGACCTCGCCGATGCTCATACCGCCTTCGATGCCGCCGGCACGGTTGGTCTGGCGGACGATCCTGCCATCCTCATCCTTGACGATTTCATCGTGGGCGGCAGATCCGCGGCGGGAAGCGGTCAGGAAGCCATCGCCCACCTCGACACCCTTGATCGCCTGGATGCCCATGAGGGCTGCTGCCAGGCGCGAGTCGAGGCGGCGGTCCCAGTGGACGTAGCTGCCAAGTCCCGGGGGAAGCCCGTACGCGAGGACCTCAACCACACCGCCAAGGGTTTCGCCTTCCTTGTGCGCAGCATCTACCTCGGCAACCATGGCGTTGGAAGTCTCGCGGTCGAAGCAACGCAGGGGGTCGGCGTCAAGCGCGATCACGTCGCCGGGCACTGGCAAGGGACGACCCTCGGGAACAGCGACGCTGGCAATGGAGACAGTGTGGCTGACGAGTTCGATGCCCAGCTGCTTCAGGAACTGCGCTGCGACGGTACCGAGCGCAACGCGGGTGGCAGTCTCCCGTGCACTGGCACGTTCCAGTACCGGACGGGCTTCGTCGAAGCCGTACTTCTGCATGCCGGTGAAATCAGCGTGTCCGGGGCGCGGCCGCGTCAACGGAGCGTTCCGGGCCTGGTCGGCGAGCAGCTCGGCGTCAACGGGATCAGCAGACATGATCTGCTCCCACTTGGGCCACTCGGTGTTTCCCACCTGGATGGCCACAGGACCGCCTTGGGTGATCCCATGCCGGACGCCGCCCATGATGGTGACCTCGTCCTGCTCAAACTTCATGCGGGCACCCCGGCCGTAGCCCAGGCGGCGACGCGCCAGGGCGTCACGAATTTGCCCGCTGGTGAGTTCAACACCGGCGGGCACGCCTTCAACAATTCCGATCAGAGCCGGACCGTGGGATTCACCGGCAGTCAACCAACGCAACATATAACCAATCCTGCCATGTAAGGTCTCTAGAACACCCGTCGGGGAAGCCCGACTGAGTCGCACATCACATCTATGACGGCGGCATCAACATCACGTCCACTAAAGAGCCGTATCTGCTCCGCCGCCTGGTACATCAGCATCTCCAGCCCCGGGACTACCGCTCCCCCATGGCCGCTCCACACTTCGGCAATGCGGCTGGGCCAAGGATCGTAGGCAACATCCAGCAGGACACCGGCACCGGTTCCCGGCAAAGACGCCAATTCTTCGGCGAGGCCATCGGCGGCCCGCGGGGGAAAAGTGGAGATGACAAGCTCAGCTGCCGCCACAGCGGTGGCAGCTTCCGTCAACGGCCGCACCGTGAGGGAGATTCCGACGGCGGCCGCCGCGGCCTCTGCGTCCGACGCGCGTGAAGCGTCCCGGACGAAGACGTCCACATGGCCGGCACCCAACTCATGAACCGCAGCCACTGCCGCTGCGGAGGTACCGCCACCACCGAGGATGGCAGCATGGGGGGCCGAAGCCACCCCGGCGTGCCGGACCGACTCGACGATTCCCGCGACGTCGGTGTTGTATCCAGCGCGCCGCACCGTTCCGCCGTCGTGCTCGAAAACCACGGTGTTGATGACACCCAACTGGGCCCCGGCACCCCGAACTTCATCGACTTCCCGGATCATTGCCGTCTTGAGCGGCATGGTCACCGACAAGCCGCACCAGGACTCGTCTCCCCGAAGCGACTCCATGAAGGCCGGAAGGCCATCCACCGTGACGTCAATCGCCGAGTAATCAATGTCCAAACCCAGCTTGGCGTAGGCGGCCAAGTGGAGCGCCGGGGACTTCGAGTGGGAGATCGGATGACCCAGGACCGCGGCCCGAAGCGTCACACGCACCGTCCCGCGTTGGCCTGGCACCAGGCGTTGTATTGCTCAACGTAGGTGTTGTGCTCAGCCAGCGTTTTGGAGAACTTGGTCTCCTTGGTGTCCAGGTTGATCGTCACCCAGTACATGTAGTCATTGGGTGTCGGCTTGGCAGCGGCGTCGATCGCAGTCTTTCCGGGTGAACCGATCGGTCCTACAGGCAAGCCGACGTTCGCGTAGGTGTTGTACGGATTCGACTTGTCGGCCTTTTCCTCTTCCGTAACGTGGAAGGATTTCCTGCCAAGCCCGTACGTGACCGTCGCATCGGATTGTATGAGTCCGCTGGTTTCGACGTTGTTGGGCTTGAGCCGGTTGTAGATGGCGCCTGCCACGTTTCCATAGTCCGCCTGTCCGCCCTCCGCCTGCACAATGCTGGCGATGGTGACGACGTCGTACTGTTTGGCCGGATCGGTGATGCCTTGTGACTTGAGCTCATCCAGGGTGGTGGTGACCAGCTTCTGGATGATGTCCTTGGCGGAAGTTCCGAGATCGAAACGGTACTCTCCCGGTGCCAGGAAGCCTTCGAGGTTCTTCGCCTTCGCGGGAAGTCCGAACTGTCCAGGAGCCTGGTTGAGGGCATTGAGCTGCTCCAGCGGGATGCCGGAGCCCTTCGCAATGGCGTCCAGGGATTCGTTGATCCGCAGCCCGGCGCTCAGGGCGAAGTACATGACCTTGGAGGAGTCTTTGTTGACCAGGACGGCCACGGCGTCCGAATTCTTCATTTCAGTCTTGAATGTAAATTCACCCGGGGACAATTCACCGCCCTGGCTGACGAACTCCTTAACGAAGGCGTCAGCATCGGCAACGACGTGCTTTTGCACGAGATCGCTTGCTACCGCCTTGGGCCCGGCGCCCTGGGGAACGGTCACGCTGACGGACCCGGTCCCTGGACCCGGGTAGTCCGTGACCTTGTCCATGCCAAGCAGGGGCTTCAAGAACTGCGCTCCGACAGCGACTGCGGTGACGAAAACAGCCAGCGTCAACAGGAGAGCAAGGACACGACGGCGGCGGCGCGCCTTTTTCGCAGCAGCTTTGGAGGCGGGGGTTGCTACCGGTGCGAGGAGTTCGTGGGCATGGTCATCATGGTGGACCTCATCGTGAAGAAGTTCGTCATGGTGGAGGTCTTCATGGTGCAGTTCGTCATGGAATCCGGCATGCGCGTCCGTGCCGTGGTGCGCGTCATGCTCGGCGTATTCGTAGGCTTCCAACGGTGTGCCCCCGGGCTCGGCGAAAACCAGTTCGCCGTCACCGTGGGTATGACCGGATTCCTCGGGCTCTGTCTGCGCGGCCTGCTCAAGGTGTTCTGCGCCGGCTGCCTGGTCATCATTCGAGGGAGCCGGTGCGGCTGGTTCCTCCGCGGTATGCGGTGCCTCGACTTCAGGCTTATCCACTGCAGCAGGAGGAGCCACTGGAACAGGAGGAGCCACTGGAACGGGAGGAGCTGCAGGAACACGAGGGGCTGCAGGGGCCTGCGCAGCCGGAACCGCAGGAACGGGGCGGGGAAGTTCTGCCTCAGTTTCGGCTGCCGGGGAATCTTCCCCCGGCGTCGCTTCGGGAACGGGTACGACGTTGTGGTTCTGCGTGGCGAGGAATCTCTCCCGCGCCCGCAGCTCTTTGCGGGTCAGCGGCATGCCGCCGCCGGTACCGCTGGAGGGGTCGTTGTTGACCGGGCTCACAGTTGCAGTCCCCTCGTAGAAGAATCAGGTTCGTTGCCGGAGGCAGCCTGCAGCGTTGGGGCACTGCTGGGCTTTTCGGGTTCCGCCGGTGCCTGCACTCGGCGGCCGACGTCCGTTCCTCTGGCTTTTTGCATGTCGATCGCGTGCTGGAGTATTCCAGCAGCAGCAACCTGATCAACCACTTTACGGTGATTCCTGCTGCTCATGCCAGCTTCGTGCAGGTTGCGGTGTGCCGTCACGCTGGAAAGCCGCTCATCAACGAGGTTTACCGGGATGTCCAAACCGGCGTGGGCAAGCTCCCTGACCAGCAACAGAGCATATTCTGCGGCCATGGCGGCGGAGCCCCGTTCTTCGCCCTTCATGGTGCGCGGAAGGCCGACAAAAATCTGCACCGCAGGCAGCTCCGCGGCGTGCTTGACCACCAAACGGACATCAGAGTTCTTCTTGGCGTCCCGCCCTACCGTCTTGAACGGCGTGGCCAGGATTCCATCGGGATCGCACTGGGCAAGGCCCACCCGGACGGTACCGACGTCTACCCCCAGCTTGATGCCCCGGGGGTAGACGTCATCGTTAGTACGTGTGGACACTGTCAGCGCTTGGCTATCGCGTCCACCACGGCCGTGAGGGCCTCGGAGACCTTCGCAGCGTCGGTGCCGCCGCCCTGTGCGACGTCGTCCTTGCCGCCACCGCCGCCGCCGAGGATGCCAGCGGCCAGACGCACGAGCGCTCCAGCCTTGACCCCGGCACCACGCGCAGCTTCATTGGTGGCAATCAGGATGACCGGGCGGTCGTTGCTGACTCCCGCGACCGCCACCGTTGCGGCCTCCGAGCCGAGACGGTTACGGAGGTCGAGGGCAAGGTTCCGAAGGTCATCCGCTCCGCCCACCTGTCCGGCGTCGTGGGCGACAACCCGCACCCCGCCAGCGTCCTTCGCCGTCCCCACGAGGTTGGCGGCCGCTGCGGCGAGCTGTTCTTTGCGGAGTCGGTCGAGTTCCTTCTCCGTCGCCTTGAGCTTGTTCAGCGTGCTGGAAATCCTGTCGGCGAGCTGTCCGGAAGGAACCTTCAACAGCTCTGTCAGTTCAGTCACCAGCGCGCGCTCGGCAGCAAGATGGCGGAAGGCATCAAGGCCCACGAAGGCCTCGACGCGGCGGTTTCCGGATCCAACGGACTGTTCACCGAGCAGCGACAGGCTGCCAATGAGGGACGTGTTGGACACGTGCGTGCCACCACAGAGTTCACGCGACCACGCGCCGTCGATCTCCACGACCCGGACTTCGCTGCCGTAGTTCTCGCCGAACAGGGCCATGGCACCGAGTGCCTTGGCTTCTGCGAGGCCCATCACTTTGGTGTCCACGCGGTAGTTGTTCCGGATGGCGATGTTGGATACTTCTTCGATCTCGGACCGCGTTGCCGGGCTCAGCCCTTCCCCCCAGGCGAAGTCGAAGCGCAGGTATCCAGCCTTGTTGAAGGAACCACGCTGGGTGGCCTCCGGGCCAAGGATCTGGTGCAGGGCGGCGTGGACGATGTGCGTTCCCGTGTGTGCCTGCTCGGCTGCATGCCGGCGTTCACGGTCGACGGCGGCGCGCACCAACGCGTCGGAGGCGATCTCACCTTCGCGGACAATCGCTTTGTGCACGCTCAGGCCCTTGATGGGACGCTGGACGTCAAGGACCTCCACCACGAAGCCATCTCCGGTGATGAGGCCTGTGTCGGCGGACTGGCCACCGGCTTCGGCGTAGAAGGGGGTTTCGTTCAGGACGAGTTCGATTTCGTCGCCGGTGGAGGCATGCGAAACTGCCCGGCCGCCGGTGACGATTCCGCGGACCTTCGATTCGCCCTCAAGCTCGTCGTAGCCGGTAAACACAGTCTCGCCCTTGCCCAGGAGCTCCTGATAGGCGGTGAGGTCTGCGTGGCCACCCTTTTTGCCCTTGGCATCGGCCTGGGCGCGCTGACGCTGCTCGAGCATGAGCGCACGGAAACCTGCCTCGTCGACCTTCAGGCCTGCCTCTTCTGCCATCTCCAAAGTCAGGTCGATGGGGAAGCCATAGGTGTCGTGCAGGGTAAAGGCGTCAGCGCCTGAGAGCGGGACTCCCGCGGCCTTGGATTCGGCCACAGCGTCCTCCAGGCGCGCAGTGCCCGAAGCGATGGTGCGGAGGAATGCCTTTTCTTCAGCGTAGGCAATGCGGCTGATGCGGGCGAAGTCGGTCTCCACCACGGGGTAGACCCCCTTCATGGCGTCGCGGGACGCGGGAAGAAGGTCAGGCAGGCAGGCCTTCTCGACGCCCAGCAGGCGCATGGCGCGCACTGCACGGCGGATCAGGCGGCGCAGCACATAGCCACGGCCTTCGTTGGACGGTGCCACACCATCGGCGATGAGCATCAAAGCGGACCTGATGTGGTCAGCGACCACGCGCATACGGACATCATCGGTGTGGTGCGGATCGTCGGACGTTTCCGCCGAGGTGTATTCACGGCCGGACAGTTCGGCAGCTTTGTCGATGACCGGGCGGACCTGGTCCGTTTCGTACATGTTCTCGACGCCCTGAAGGATCATCGCCAGGCGCTCCATGCCCAGGCCGGTGTCGATGTTCTTTTTTGGCAGCTCGCCAACGATGTCGAAGTCGACCTTGGAACGGACGTTCTCGATCTGGTACTGCATGAAAACGAGGTTCCAGATTTCGATGTACCGGGTTTCGTCAGCCAGCGGGCCACCCTCGATGCCGTAAGCCGGGCCGCGGTCATAGTAGATTTCCGAGCAGGGGCCTGCCGGGCCGGGCTGTCCAGTGGACCAGTAGTTGTCGGCCTTGCCCATCCGCTGGATACGTTCAGCCGGAATACCGGTGTTCTTCAGCCACAGTTCCTTGGCTTCGTCGTCCTCTTCGTAGACCGTCACCCAGAGTCGCTCGGCGGGAAGTCCGTAACCGCCGTCGTCAACGCTCTTGGTGAGCAGCTCGAAAGCGAACTTGATCGCATCTTCCTTGAAGTAGTCGCCGAAGGAGAAATTGCCGCACATCTGGAAGAAGGTGCCGTGCCGGGCAGTCTTGCCCACTTCCTCAATGTCACCGGTGCGGATGCACTTCTGGACGCTCGTGGCACGGCTGTAGGGCGGTTCTTCGCGGGCGGTCAGGTAGGGAATGAACGGCACCATTCCTGCCACAGTGAAGAGAAGTGACGGGTCGCTGGAAACGAGCGACGCGGAGGGAACGGCGGTGTGGCCCTTGCTGACAAAAAAGTCCACCCAGCGCTTGGTGATCTCCTGCGACTTCATTAGCTGATTACTTACCCTTCTCAATTCACTGCACACGATGTGCGCGGAGCCGGCTGGTGCCGTTCCGCAGCTTTCCATTCTGCCCTGTTGAGGGCTTCGGAGCGAACCGCTCCTGCTACTGTCGGCCTGCTGTGCCGTCGTCGATCCCCAGCGCGGCCCGGAGATCCTCTTCGCGCTGCTGCATGCCTGAGCGCACGGCATCGGCGAAGTCGAACAGTCCGTCGGCCATCCGGCCGACAGCCCGGTTCAGACCCTCAGGGCCCAGGTTGGCTTGTGCCTCCGTGATCTTACGGAACGCGATGACGCCGATTGCGACGCCGATGCCCATCCAAACAATTCTTTTCATCGGTTTGTGGTCTCCCGTTGGTTCAGCGGCTGCGTCGGCCGGAGGAAGGGGTGCGACGTCCGGCGAAAGCCGAGCGGACGCCGTAGCTGAAAGCAGCCACCTTAATCAGGGGCGAACCAACCGTCGCCGCTACGAGCGAGGACAGCGCAGAGATGTTGGCGGAGGCATCCGAAACGTTCGAGGCGATGCCATCGACCTTCTTCAGCTGCTGGTTCGTGGTGGTGACCGTTGCTGTCACTTCGTCCATCAGGGGCGTGGCGCCGTCGCTGATGGAACGGATGGAGGTGCGTACCTCGTCAAAAACGCCGCCCAACTTCAGAATGGGCACAGCCAACAGCAGAACCAGGAGCGCGAAGACTCCTGCTGCGATGAGACCGGCAATGTCGCCACCAGACATAGAACACTTCTCCTAGGATCGTTGCGCTGCCTTGCACCTGCCGCATTGCGGCTTTGGCCAAGGCCTCCCCCAGTACCTTACCTAAGTGGCCCGGCACCTTATACACAAAGAAGCCCGCGGCGGTTGCCACGGGCTTCTTTGTCTGCGCTGCTTGAATTTAGCGTGCGTAGAATTCGACGACGAGCTGCTCTTCACAGATCACGGGGACCTCGGAGCGCTTCGGGCGACGAACCAGGCGTGCCTGCAGGGCGTCAATCTTGACGTCCAGGTACGGCGGCACGTTGTTCAGGACGTGCGCACCGGCAGCGGCGACCTGGAACGGAGCCATAACCTCGGAGCGGCTGTGTACGTGGATGAGCTGGCCTTCGCCAACGCGGAAGGACGGGCGGTCAACGCGAACGCCGTCAACCAGGATGTGGCGGTGCACAACCAGCTGGCGGGCCTGTGCGATGGTGCGGGCGAAGCCTGCACGGAGCACGAGGGCGTCCAGACGCATTTCCAGCAGCTCAACCAGGTTCTCACCGGTCAGGCCCTTGGTGCGGCGTGCTTCTTCGAAGGCGCGGGTCATCTGGGCTTCGCGGATGCCGTACTGGGCGCGCAGACGCTGCTTTTCGCGCAGACGTACGGCGTAGTCGGAGTCCTGCTTCTTGCGGGCACGGCCGTGCTCACCGGGGCCGTACGGACGGCGCTCCATGTACTTGGCGGCCTTGGGGGTCAGAGCAATGCCGAGTGCACGCGAGAGGCGTGCGGTACGGCGAGCACGAGTGTTGTTAGCCACTTGTGTCCTTCCAAATTACTGCGGTGCATCAGTGTTACTGGCCTCCATCAGGGAGAGCATCGGCCAACCGCTGCCTCTTGCTACTGGCCCGGGCGCGCAGCACCGTTGAAGGAAAATCTTCAAGGGATGTGGCGTCGGGTCATGCCAGACAAGGATTTATCCTACCACGGGCACTGAATCCTCCCGCCCGCGCTACTCGCCGCGGACGATCTTCCTGAGCCTCTCCAGCCTGGCCGCGATATCGCGCTCCGCGCCGTTGTTGGTGGGCTCGTAGTAATTCCTGCCCACAAGATCGTCCGGCGGGTACTGCTGGGTGGCGATTCCGTGGGGCTCGTCGTGGGCGTATTTGTAGCTCTGGCCATGACCCAGTTGCTTGGCCCCGGGATAATGGGCGTCGCGAAGGTGCATCGGAATGCCGCCACCATAGCCGGCCCGCACATCTGCCACGGCCTTGTTCAAGCCCATGTAGGCGGCATTGGACTTCGGTGCGGTGGCCAAGTGCACCACGGCTTCGGCCAACACGATCCGGCCCTCCGGCATGCCGATCAGCTGCACGGCCTGGGCCGCGGCGACAGCGGTCTGCAACGCTGTGGGATCGGCCATGCCGATGTCTTCGGCAGCGGAGATGACGATTCTGCGGGCCACGAAGCGGGGGTCCTCCCCTGCTTCCAGCATCCGCGCAAGGTAGTGCAAGGCTGCGTCGACGTCGGATCCCCGGATGGACTTGATGAAGGCGCTGGCGACGTCGTAATGCTGGTCTCCGGCACGGTCGTAGCGGACCGCGGCGGCATCCAGCGCGCGCTCTGTGTGGCGCAGTTCCACCAACACCGGCGCGTCAGACTCACCGTCCTCGACGGCGGTGGCGTCACCGAACGCTACCCCGGCGGCAGCCTCCAGTGCCGTGAGGGCACGCCGGGCGTCACCGCCGGACAAGCGCACGAGGTGCTCAAGGGCCTCGGGGGCCAGCTCGACACGTCCGGCAAGGCCGCGCGCATCGGTCACGGCCTTTTGCAGCAAACCGGAGATATCGTCATCGGTCAGCGGTTTCAGGGTAAGCAACAGGGATCGTGACAAGAGCGGCGACACCACGGAGAAGGACGGGTTTTCGGTGGTTGCCGCCACCAGCACTACCCAGCGGTTCTCGACGCCGGGCAGAAGCGCATCTTGCTGCGCCTTGTTGAAGCGGTGGATCTCGTCCAGGAACAACACCGTGGTCTTTTTGTAGAGGTCCCGGGCGGTCAGGGCTTCGTCCATGACCCGGCGCACGTCCTTGACGCCGGCAGTGATGGCGGAGAGTTCAACGAACTTCCGGCCGGGTCCGCGTGCGATCACATGGGCCAAGGTGGTCTTGCCTGTGCCCGGAGGCCCCCAGAGGATCACCGAGCTGGGTCCTGCCGGGCCCGCGGCCTCTGCACCGGCGGCAAGTTGCCGCAATGGGGAGCCGTGGCCCAGCAAATGCTGCTGACCCACAACATCGTCCAAGGTCCGTGGGCGCATCCGCACAGCGAGGGGGCTGCGCTGGGATGCCATCCAGTTGGCGTCAGAGGGTCCTCCGGCGGCAGGCAGCTCCTCCGACTCGTCGTCGTTCACTGCCCCGGCACCAAAGAGATCTTCCACATGGATAGGCTACTCATAGTTCCAGCAAAGGAGACATCGACGTGCAGCGCCCAACATCCGCCCCGCGCAGCCCAGGCGGAAGCCGGACAGCCCTGGTGCCTGCAGAACGGTTGGACGGATGGGTGGCGCGGTTCACAGCCAGTCATGGAACAATCGCGCAAGACCTCGACGACGGCGGCCTTCTGCTGCGGGCTGCCGACGGAGCCAAAGCGCTTCTGCGGGCACCCTGGCCGGCCGACGGGAGGCCTGGCAGAGGCTCGACGGAACTTGAGCGATTGGCATCGCTGGCGAACCAGGAGCGCGCACTCGGCGTGCTGTTGATCCGCAAGGGTGGCTACGCCCTGGCTGCTGCCACCGGCCCAACCGTGCTGGCGACGAAAAGCGGTTCACGCTTCATCGACGCCAAGACCACAGCCGAACACGCAGCGCGGATCTTCGCCAACCACAGGATCGAATACCTTGTGACCGGGGGCGACCGCGCTTTGGTGGACCAGGTACTTGCCCAGCCCTCGCTCAAAGCCGTGTCGGGGAGGACAAGACTGCCTTTCCTGGACGTACAAGACCCAAAGTCCGCGGCCCTCCACAAAGCTGCCACCGACGCCTGCTCCATCCGGATCAGCGTCACCGACGCACCGTATTAGCAACCGCCCGGGGCACGTTTCAGCGGAGCCTGACGGTACAGATAACTTCCGTAATCCGTGAAGCCGGCCTTCGAGTAAAGAGCCCGGGCTCCCTGGTTGGCCGCGGTAACGAGCAGCCAAAAACCGCCAAGGTTGCGTTCCCTACCGGCCTGCAGCAACGCTTCCAGTACTTGGGTACCGCATCCCCGCCTGCGGTGTGCCTCCGACGTCGCCATGCTGTAAATACCGCCCCAGCCGTTCACCAAGGCGAGACGCCCGACGGCGGCGGGGACGCCGTCGTCGTCCCTCACCAGAGCGTAGAGCGAGGGACAAGCGGTCAGGATCCTGCGCGCAACAGACAATTCCGCGTCTCCGCCGCGGCCATCCACCGACCACCACAGGTCCAGCCATTCCTGTGAGGGTTCTTCGCTGACTTCCACGCCAGCTGCGGGCGCTTTCCCGGGAACGTCAATGGCGTCCCGGACCATGATCCTCGTCTCGGACTGCCTGGTAAAGCGCTGGCCGTCAAGAACAGCGTTGAGTGCAGCGCTACGTGGATCGTCGAAGACCTGGAAGATCAGGGGCAGCCTGCGCGAGCGGTACCACTGCGCGGCGGACTGAACAGAGTGGGCGATGCCCTCCTGCCCCGCTTGGGCCGGAACCCTGGGCCAGACCGAGTTCGCCCGCTGCGTCACCCCCTCCGAGGCGCGAAGCACCCACTGCCCCGCTTCCTCGCGCTCCAGCGCCGGCCAGGCCTTGTCCATCAGCTCTTCAAGGGCGGTTTGCTCCACGGTAGCGTCGCCTCTCATGCTCGGGAATCATTGGGCAGAAAACACCGGAGGGCTCCCCCTAAGGGGAGCCCTCCGATTGTGGTCTTACTCGGACGTGGTGTCCGCCTTGGCGGCCGGCTTGGCCTCAGGCTTGAAGTCGACCCCGGCTTCCTTGCGCTGCTGGGGCGTAATCGGAGCAGGCGCGGCAGTCAGGGGGTCGAAGCCGTTGCCCGTCTTCGGGAAGGCGATGACATCGCGGATCGATTCCACGCCGGCCAGCAGCGCTACTACGCGGTCCCAGCCGAAGGCAATGCCGCCGTGCGGAGGCGCACCGTACTTGAAGCCCTCCAGCAGGAAGCCGAACTTGGTTTCAGCGTCTTCCTTGTCCAATCCCATGAGCTGGAAGACCCTCTCCTGGACCTCGCGCTCATGGATACGGATGGAACCGCCGCCGATTTCATTGCCGTTGCACACGATGTCGTAGGCGTAGGACAGTGCCGACTCGGGATCCTTGTCGAAGGTATCCAGGAATTCCGGCTTGGGCGAGGTGAAGGCGTGGTGGACCGCGGTCCACTGGCCTGCGCCCACTGCCACGTCACCGGAAGCGACGGCGGCTGCAGCCGGCTCGAACATCGGAGCGTCCACGATCCATACGAAAGCCCAGTCATTGGGATCGATCAGGCCCGTGCGGTGGCCGATTTCGACGCGGGCAGCGCCCAGCAGCGACCGGGAAGGGCTCTTCTCGCCGGCGGCGAAGAAGATGCAGTCACCGGGCTTGGCGCCGACGGCGTCAGCAAGTCCGGCACGTTCCTGCTCTGTGAGGTTCTTGGCGACGGGCCCTGCAAGCTCCCCGTCCTCCTTGTACAGGACGTAGGCCAGTCCCTTTGCGCCGCGCTGCTTGGCCCATTCCTGCCAAGCATCGAGGGCCCGCCGGGCCTGGGAAGCACCACCGGGCATGACCACTGCGCCGACATAGGGTGCCTTGAACACGCCGAAGTTGGTGTCCTTGAAGAACTCTGTCAGCTCGGTCAGCTCAAGGCCGAAGCGAAGGTCCGGCTTGTCGGAGCCGTACTTGGCCATGGCGTCCAAGTAGGTCATGCGACGGATGGGAGTGGGAACTTCGATGTCGATCAGCTGCCACAGCGACTTCACAATGGCTTCGCCCAAGGCAATGATGTCGTCCTGGTCAACGAAGCTGGCTTCGATATCCAGCTGCGTGAACTCTGGCTGACGGTCGGCGCGGAAGTCTTCATCGCGGTAGCAGCGGGCGATCTGGTAGTACTTCTCGAACCCACCCACCTGGAGGAGCTGCTTGAACAACTGCGGGGACTGCGGCAGGGCGTACCAGGAGCCGGGAGCCAAGCGTGCCGGGACGACGAAGTCGCGTGCGCCTTCGGGCGTGGAACGCGTCAGGGTGGGCGTTTCGATTTCTACGTAACCCTGTTCGTGCAGGATTCCGCGGGCCACGCGGTTCGCCTCGGAACGCAAACGGAGGTTGCGTGCCGGGCCGGGACGGCGCAGGTCCAGGTAACGGTGCTTCAGCCGGGCCTCTTCGCCGACCTCGACGTGTTCGTCGATCTGGAACGGGAGGGGGTCGGAGGTGTTGAGGATGACAACCTTGTCCGCGATAACCTCAATCTCCCCTGTTGCCAGGGCCGGGTTCTCGTTGCCTTCAGGACGCTTGTTGACCGTACCGGTGACCTGAAGGACGTACTCGTTCCGGAGGCCGTGGAAGACCTCCTCCTCACGGACAACCACCTGGGCCACGCCGGACGCGTCGCGGAGGTCAACGAATGCAACGCCACCGTGATCGCGGCGGCGGCCCACCCAGCCGGCCAGGGTAACGGTTTGTCCAATGTGCTCGGAGCGAAGGGATCCGAGGTCATGTGTGCGCAGCACAGCATTCCTTTCAGCATGAAATGTAGAGGGACCGCCGCAAAGCGGTCCCGTCCGAGTTTACCCGCCCCGGCCGCGGCTGCCGCCAAGAGGCGGAACTAACGTTGTTGTGCTCAGGCCGTGGTCACGCGGACGTGGAGGTCTTCTTCCGGAGGAGTCCAGCTCGCGGGGTCTGCATCCACCTGCAAGCCCGAGCGGATGTCCTTGACCTGGTGCTTGCCGTCGTCGTCGGTGAACCAGACAAAGGGGATGCCACGCCGGTCAGCAAACTTGATCTGCTTTCCGAACTTTTCGGCCTTAGCGGCCACTTCGGTGGCAATGCCGCGGCCCCGCAGCTGCGCGGCGATGTCCTGGGCGGCGGACCAACTGTCGTCGGTGTTAAGGGCAACCAAGACAGCGGTCGGAACAGCGCGGGACGCCGCTGCCAGTTCCTGGCTGAGGATGCGCGATACAAGGCGGGTCACGCCAATGGAAAGCCCGACGCCGGGGAACTTGCGGTTGCCCTTGCTGGCCAAGGCGTCGTAGCGTCCGCCGGAACAGATCGAACCCAGCTGCTCATGCCCCACCAGGACGGTCTCGACGACAGTGCCTGTGTAGTAGTCAAGCCCACGGGCGATGCTCAGGTCCGCGACGACCTTCCCGGGTACGCGCTGCACGGCGGCTTCGATGACCTGCTGCAGCTCACTCAGACCCTCTTCAAGGAGGTCATCCTTCACACCGAGTGCGCGGACCTGCTCCACGAACGAGGTGTCCTCCGTGCGGATGGTGGCCAACTGCAGGGCCAGGGCCGCTTGCTCATCCGTGGCGCCGAGCTCGGATCTGAGCAGCCCGGCCACCTTGTCGGCGCCGATCTTCTCCAGTTTGTCGATGCTCCGCAATACACCGGCTGTATCCGTCAGGCCGATCCCCCGGTAGAAGCCTTCTGCCAGCTTCCGGTTGTTGATCCGCAGCCGGAAGTCCGGAATCGGCAGGGCGCTGAGGGCTTCGGCGATGACCAGCGCAATTTCGACATCGTAACGGAACGGCAGTTCGCCATCGCCCACGACGTCGATATCCGCCTGCGTGAATTCGCGCGCCCGCCCCTCCTGGGGACGCTCCCCGCGCCACACTTTCTGGATCTGGTAACGCCGGAACGGAAATGCCAGGTAGCCGGCGTTCTCCACCACGTAGCGGGCAAACGGAACCGTCAGATCGAAGTGCAGGGCCAGGGCGTTGGGATCCGTTTTATCGGATCCGTTCGGCTTTGCGGCGTCGTCTTCGTCGTCCTGGAGCCGGCTCAGTCCATAGACCTCTTTGTCGATTTCGCCCTTGCGGAGCAGCTGGCCCACTGTTTCCACAGCGCGGGTCTCGATGGAGGAAAAGCCATGCAGTTCGAATGTTTTCCGGAGCGTGTCCAGAACGTGGAGCTCCACCAACCGCTCCTGGGGAAGCCACTCGGGGAATCCGGACAGGGAGGCGGTACGTGCCATGGTGGAATTGTCTCCTTGAAGAAAGCTGACGCAGGCCTCGGCGCCGCAGCTTTAAACGCCCGTTCGGCGTTTACAGGGCGGGCGTCCAGCCGGTCATGCATAAACTATGTGCGGCAGCCAGTTTATGCTTTCCGCGCGTGCACATCTAATGCAGCATGTCCGGGTTCCTGTCGGCAGCCATCCGAAGCTGACTTATTCAGGAGGACTCTTGGCAACAAGGTCGCGGGATGACCGCGAAGCGAAACGTCGCATCAGGCAGATGGAAGCCAAGCGCGCCCTGCGGCAGGAACAGGCAAAGCGCCGGAAACGCGACAACACCATCGCCATTGGCGCCGGAGCTGCAGCGGTCATCCTGGCCGTCGTCCTGCAGCTGACCGTCTTCAGCTCCAACCCCACAGAAGCCGAGTTTGCCGCTGCCGAAGCCGGACTCAGTTCCCCCTCGGCATCGCCCTCTGCCGCTCCTTCCCAAAACAGTGCAGACGTTCCAAGCGCGGACATAGCCGCTGGCAAGACATTCGCAGGCCAGCTCTCCCTGAACGGCGGGGCCGTTGGGGTTGAATTGAACGGCACTGCCGCTCCCCAGGCCGCCGCGGTCCTGAAGTCGCTCGCGGATGCCGGTTACTACAACGGGGCAAACTGCCACCGGTTGACCACGTCGGAGACGTTTGGCCTCTTGCAGTGCGGGGCCAAGTCCGAGGACGGCGCCGACGATCCCAATTATCGTTGGGGTCCCTTGGAGAACACCCCTGCGGACAACAAGTACCCCGCAGGAACCATCGCCATTGCCCGCACGGGCAATAACGCCTATGGCAACGGTCACCAGTTCTTCATTGTCTACAAGGACACCACCATCCCGGCCGATACCGCGGGCGGGTACACCGTTGTGGGCAAGGTGACCAGCGGGCTGGATGTAGTGACCAACATTGCCGCCGCAGGCCTCAAACCCGGCCAAAACACCAACGACGGCGCCCCTGTGGCACCTGTCACGATAGACTCGTTCTCTCTGAAGTAACCAGCTCCGGACCCAGGCCCGGCGTGCATTGCCTTAGCAGTCCCTCCAAGCGAAAGACTTTTAGCGGTGACAGACAGTCAGAAATCCGACGAAACAGCAGCAGTGGCCAACGACGAGGCAGCCGAGGTGATCGAAACAACCGAAGCCGAGGACTCGTCCCAGGCCGTTGCAGCTTCGACCGCCAGCGAACCTCCGGCTCCCCGCCCGGCGCCGTCCGCGGCTCCGTCGCCGGCAGCATTTGCGGCCCGCCCGAAGGCGCCGGCCCCTGTTGTTCCCGCGGCTCCGGCAGTATCTGCTGCGTCGCTCGCCGAAGCGGCCAAGTGGGGGCGCGCAGAGGGAGACGGCCACGTCTTCCTGACGCTCGATGGTGAGGAAATCGCCGTCGGACAGTACCCGGGAGTCAGCCCCGATGAAGCCCTGGGCTACTTTGCCCGGAAGTTCGACGACGTCATCGCCCAGGTCATACTGCTTGAACACCGCGTCGAGTCCAAGGCTCCGGCAACGGACATGCAAAAAACCGTCACACATCTGCGTGAGCAACTTGGCGAACGCAACATGGTCGGTGACATCCGCTCCGCCGAGGCCCGACTGGATACCCTGTCGACGCAAATTGTCGAACTGGAGAAGTCGGAGAAGGCAGCCCATGATGCCCTGCGTGCCAGCGAACTCGCGGCCCGTGAAGCCATCGTGGCTGAAGCCGAGTCCATTGCGGGGCAGGACCCGGCCCAGATCCAGTGGAAAACCTCCAGCGCACGCATGAACGAGCTCTTCGAATCCTGGAAGGCCGCCCAAAAGAGCGGCGTCCGCCTGGGCCGGAGCAACGAAGATGCACTGTGGAAGAGGTTCCGTTCGGCCCGCACGGTGTTCGACCGCCACCGCCGCGCCTACTTCTCGCAGTTGGACAGCAACAACTCTGCCGCAAAAACCGCGAAGGAGGCCTTGATCGCTGAGGCCGAGGCACTTTCCTCCTCCACCGACTGGGGATACGCCGCCGGTGAATACCGACGGCTCATGGATCAGTGGAAGGCAACTCCCCGCGCGAGCCGCAAGGACGACGACGCGTTGTGGGGCCGTTTCCGTGCCGCGCAGGACGTCTTCTTCAGCAACCGCCAAGCCGCCAATGACCAGATCGACCAGGAATACACAGCGAATCTGGCCGTCAAGGAGCAGCTGGTCATAGAGGCCCAGGCATTGCTGCCCATCAAGGACCTCAATGCCGCCAAGAAGTCCCTCCAGACCATCCGGGACCGTTGGGAAGAGGCCGGCAAGGTGCCGCGCGCTGACATGGGCAGGATCGAAGCAGGCCTCCGGAAGGTCGAAGACGCCGTTCGTGAAGCCGAGGAAGAGAAGTGGCGCCGGACCAACCCCGAAACGAAGGCACGTACCAACAGCGCCCTGACACAGCTCGAAGCCGCAATCGCAGGCCTCAAGGACGATCTCGACAAGGCCGAGAAGGCAGGCGACCAGCGCCGCATCAAGGCTGCCCGTGAAGCCCTGGAAGCACGCCAAGCCTGGCTCGACCAGATCCAGCGTTCAGCCAGCGACCTCGCATAGTCGCCACTGACGTTGACACAGGCTCCGTACCGGTTATCCACATAGCCGGTACGGAGCCTGTACTCGTTGGGCCGCTCAACGGAATGATCGAGTGATGGTCCCTCCTGTCACCGCCCCGCAACTGCTGGAGCCGGTCATCCCCGAGCTCTACTCTGCCGGCCGCATCTTCACTTGGAACGAGCTCCAGGGAATGGCCGTCGACGGCGTTCTGCTGCCTCTGTACGGGAAAAACTACGCTTCACCCGGCGTAGCCATCACCCAGCGCATCCGGGCCCGCGCAGCAGCCCTGACGGTGCCGGAGCGGATTCGCACCAAGTTAGTCGCGGGCAGGCTCACCGCTGCCTGGATTTACGGGTGCGCAAGACCACCTGGAAAGTTATCGCTTCTGGTGGACGCGAAACACCGCATCTCCAGCCTTCGAGGCACCCTGGCGTGCAGTCTCCACGAAGTCCGGCTTGGGCAGCTGGATGTGGTGAGCCTCGGAGGGATGCTCGTGACCAGCCCGCTACGTACCGCGGCAGACATCGCGCTCCATGTTGAGACCGACCGCGCCTTGCCCGTACTGAGGCGCCTCCTGGACCGACCGGAGCTCGGTATCAAGTTGCGGCTGCTGGTCCTGGCGGTGGAAGCAGCACCACGGGTGCCCCACAAGAAGCGCGCGTTGGCCACATTGGCCAAACTCGCGCCGGAGCCAGCGCCAGACTCCGGGAAGGAGTCCGACTAGCTCCTGCGGCTGTTCCCGGTGGTGCGGTAGACGTCAAAGACGCCATCGATGCGCCGGACCGCGTTCAAGACGTGGTGCAGATACTTGGGGTCTCCCATTTCGAACGCGAACTTGGAGATTGCAACCCTGTCGCTTGAGGTGTGGACGGACGCAGCCAGGATATTGACGTGGTTCTCAGAAAGAATGCGCGTCACGTCGGACAGGAGCGACTTGCGGTCCAGTGCTTCAACCTGGATCTCCACCAGGAAGACGCTCGACTGCGTTGGCGCCCATTCGACGTCGACAATCCTGTCGGGCTGGTCACGCAGGCCGGAGACGTTCGTACAGTCTGTCCGGTGAACAGAGACACCCGAGCCGCGTGTCACGAAGCCCAGGATGGGATCCGGGGGCACAGGTGTGCAACACCGCGCCAGCTTGACCCACACGTCGCCCACGCCCCTGACGATGACGCCCGAATCCGAGAACTTCGATTTGGCCACCTGGGTGGGAATGCTGACCTCGTCGAGGTCCTCATCCGGCGTCTCATGTCCGCCCAGGTGCTCCATGAGCTTTTCCATGACGGACTGGGCCGAAGTGTGCCCATCGCCGACGCCTGCGTAGAGGCCGGAGATGTCCACGTAATGGAAATCCTCGGCGACGGCGGACAAAGCATCGTGGGTCATGAGCCTCTGCAGCGGGAGGTTCTGCTTCCGCATGGCACGGGTGAGCATGTCCTTGCCACGGTCGATCGCTTCCTCGCGACGCTCCTTGGTGAACCATTGCCGGATCTTGTTCCGTGCCCGTGCCGACTTGACGAAGTGCTGCCAGTCCTGGCTTGGCCCGGCCCCTTCGGCCTTGGAAGTGAAGATTTCCACCCAGTCGCCGTGGTTCAGTTCGCTGTTCAGCGGGACCAGCTTGCCGTTGACACGTGCGCCAATGGTTCGGTGGCCGACTTCGGTGTGCACAGCGTAGGCAAAGTCGACGGGGGTCGAGCCGGCGGGAAGGGCCATGACTTCACCCTTGGGCGTAAAGACAAAGACTTCCCGGGCGTTGATCTCGTATCGCAGTGAATCCAGGAATTCTCCGGGATCCGACGTTTCCTGCTGCCAGTCCACCAAGGACCGCAGCCAGCCCATGTCGCCATCGCGCGGGCTGCCGGGGCCTTGCGCCGTCCGGTTTGGCTGGTCCTTGTACTTCCAGTGGGCAGCCACGCCGTACTCTGCCCGTCGGTGCATCTCATGCG
Organism: Paenarthrobacter sp. NPDC057981; assembly: GCF_042886835.1. Lineage (NCBI taxonomy): Bacteria > Bacillati > Actinomycetota > Actinomycetes > Micrococcales > Micrococcaceae > Paenarthrobacter > Paenarthrobacter sp. NPDC057981. The sequence continues at coordinate 14,197 of NZ_JBHVQI010000004.1, read as the reverse complement.
TGCGGATCTGGATCTCGACAGGTTTGCCGCCCGGGCCGATCACGGTGGTATGCAGAGACTGGTACATATTGAACTTGGGCATCGCGATGTAGTCCTTGAACCTGCCCGGCAGGGGGTTCCATCGTGAGTGCAGTGTGCCAAGGGCGGCATAACAATCACGAACGGAGTCCACCAGGACCCGCACGCCCATGAGGTCGTTGATGTCGTCGAAGTCCTTGTCCCGGACGATCATCTTTTGGTAGATCGAGTAGTAATGCTTGGGGCGGCCTGTAATGGTGGCCTTGATCCTGGCAGTCCGGAGATCGTCCGCTATTTGGTTGCGGATAACACTCAGGCTCTTTTCGCGCTCTGGAGTCCGGTCCCCCACCATGCGGACAATTTCCTCGTACACCTTGGGATAGAGGGCTGCGAAGGACAGGTCCTCAAGCTCCCATTTGATGGTATTCATGCCCAGGCGGTGGGCCAAGGGCGCAAAAATCTCCAGCGTTTCGCGGGCCTTGCGCGAAGACGATTCTGCGGACACGAAACGCCAGGTCCGTGCGTTGTGCAAACGGTCGGCCAGTTTGATCATGAGGACGCGAATGTCCTTGGCCATGGCGACTACCATCTTGCGGACGGTTTCCGACTGGGCCGCCTCGCCGAAGCTGACCTTGTCCAGCTTGGTGACGCCATCGACCAACATGGCAACCTCCGGCCCGAAATCCCGGGTCAGGTCAGCCAGGGTGTATGGAGTGTCCTCCACGGTGTCGTGCAACAGCGCTGCGGCCAAGGTGGTGCCCGTCATGCCGAGCTCAGCCAGAATCGTGGCAACCGCCACCGGGTGGGTGATGTATGGATCGCCGCTCTTGCGCTTTTGGCCCTGGTGGCTCCGCTCAGCGACAGCGAACGCGCGCTGAATCAGATCAAAATCCTCTTTGGGATTGTTGGCCCTTACGGTCCTCAGCAACGGCTCAAGAATCGGCGAGTAGGGTGCTACACCCCGACCAGTCAGCCGCGCCAGCCGGGAACGGGTGCGTTCCCGGCGACCGGGGAACGTGGGACGGGCTCCGGGCATGTCAACCGGTACGGCGGCGCCTGCAGCCCGGGCGGACACACTTGTTGCAGGGACCGCAGCTGCGTTGCGGTCCTCTTCCCCGCCCGCCAGTGGTGCCGACGTCGCTCGTTCTTCCACAGAAGTACCCCTCACAACCGATTTAATTCTCCCAGTCTATTCCCGCAAGTGAATGCTTCTGCAACTGGACAGCACATGACGAACGGCCCGGCAAGTCAAAGAGCCGGCCACCGCAGTATCGCGGGGACCGGCTCTTCGGAGATTTGCAGCAGCGTGAAGCCCTAAACGGTAGCTTCCGCCCTGCGGTGGGCTACCTTTTTGGCCTGCTTGACCAGCTCTGGTTCGCCTTGGCGCAGCCAGGCGTAGAGCGGGGCCGCGATGAAGATCGTGGCCGCGGTGCCGATCAGGATACCCACAAACAAGGCGAGCGAAAGGTCACGCAAAGTACCGGCGCCGAGCAGGCCCGCACCGATGAACAGGATGGCCGCCACGGGTAGGACAGCCACCATCATGGTATTGATGGAACGGACCAACGTTTGGTTGACTGCCAGGTTGACCTCTTCGCCAAAGGTACGTCGAGTGGACGTGGAGATGTCCGAGGTATTTTCGCGAATCTTGTCGAAGACCACCACTGTGTCGTACAGCGAGTAGCTCAAGACTGTCAGGAAGCCGATGATCGCCGACGGCGTGACTTCGAAATCGCTCAAAGCGTACACACCCGCGGTGGTGAACATCGTGACCAGCATTCCAACGAGCGCTGACAAGGACATCTTCCACGTCCTGAAATACAGCGCCATGAGGACTGCAGCCAAGCCAACGAAGACCACCAGGCCGATGAGGGCCTGCCGGGTAACGTCCTGGCCCCAGGTCGGTCCTACGAAGTTGGAGGTGACCTCGTTCTCAGTGACGCCGTAGGCGCTGGTGAGGCCGTCCTTGATGCGGTTGGTCTCGTCGTCGGTCAGCTGATCGGTCTGGATCCGCATGGTGTTTCCCGCCACGTTCGCAACGCGCGGAACAGCGTTCGGGACAACGTCATGCACAGCCCGCTCACCAAGCGCTGCATCGGTGGTGCTCACGTTGGAGACAGTGAACTCCGAGCCGCCGCGGAACTCGATGCCGAGGTTGAAGCCGCCCTTAAAAACCGGGATCAGGATGGACAGCGCCACGGCGACAGCCGCGATGGTGAACCAGATCTTCTTGGAATTGACGAAATTGTACGAGCGTTTGCCCGTGTAGAGCTCATGGCCGAAGGTTGCGAAGCTCGTAGTCATTACTTCTCCTCCTTGCTGCCGTTGGAAGTGCCGGTCAATTGGCCCTTCGCGGCAAGGCGCCGTTCGGCTATGGTCATGCGTCGTTCGGCTTCAGCGGCCGCTCCGGCGTTGCGGGAGCGGACCGGCGTCGGCTTTTCCTCCGGAGTCCGGAGCCGGCCGGCTCCGCGGTACAGCGGGACGGCACCCAGGCGGTCAGGTGACAATCCGGAGAAGCGGTGTCCTTCGCCGAAGAACTTGGTCCGGGCGAGGACCTGCAGCATCGGATGGGTGAACATAAACACCACAAGGAGGTCCGCAAGGGCAGTCAAGCCCAAAGTGAACGCGAAGCCACGAACGTTTCCGACTGCAACGAAGTACAGGACCAATGCGGCCAACAGGTTGACGGCCTTGGAAGCCAGGACGGTGCGCTTGGCACGCTTCCAGCCGTTTTCGACGGCGGACACCAGGCCACGTCCATCGCGCAGTTCGTCACGGATGCGTTCGAAGTAGACGATGAAGGAGTCCGCAGTCTGGCCAATGGCCACGATCAAACCTGCCACACCTGCCAGCGACAACCTGTAGTTTTCTGTCCAGCCAAGGATTGCAATGGCAAGGTAGGTCAGCAGTCCGGCCACCACCAGGGAGGCGATGGTGACGAATCCCAGAGCCCGGTACTGGAAGAGCGAGTACACCACAACGAGCAACAGGCCAATCATGCCGGCCAGCAGACCGAGTCGCAGCTGGTCGCCACCAAGGGTTGCCGAGATCTGCTCTTGCGACTGGATCTCGAAGCTGATCGGCAGGGCGCCATAGCGCAGCTGATCGGACAACGCCTTGGCGCTGGCCTGGGTGAAGTTGCCGGTAATCTGCGGCTTTCCGTCGGTAATGACGGCAAGGGCACGCGGCGCGGAAATCACTTTGTCATCCAGGACGATTGCGAACTGTGCCTTCGGGTCCTGAGTACCCTGAGCCTGCGCTGCAACGTAGAACTGGTTGAGGCGTTCGGTGACTGCCTTGAACTTTGCGGTGGCATCGCCGTTGAAGACGATGTTCACGCCCCAGGAGTTAGTGACAGAACCCTGCGCGCCCTGGACCTGGGAGAACGTGGAATCGCTGATGTCCTGGCCCTTGACCTCTACCGGCCCAAGAATGTACTTGGTTGCGGGAGTCTTGTCAGTGGCGGGCTCACAAGCAACCAGCGGCTTGGCGGGATCTGAGCGGTCCCGCTTCTCGTTGGAAGGGTTGACGCAATCCAGCGCCTCGAATTCCTTTTGGACATCCGGGGTGACCCAGTTGATGTCGCTGGCGTTCGTCGGCTCGGCAGTGGGCTTGTTCAACTGGTCGTCCGGAGTCCGCTGCTCGGCAGGGATGGCGGCGGGATCTCCAGCGGCGATAACAGGCCGGAAGTTCATATCAGCCGAGGCCTGGATGAGGTCGCGTGTTTCCTTCGAAGGGGTACCCGGCAGGCTGACAACCACGTTCCGGCCCGACTGGGTACTGATTTCGGCCTCGGCGACGCCGGAACCGTCAACACGTTGGCGGATAATCGCCACGGCCTGGTTGAGTTGCTCCTCGTTGATGTCGGTAGCACCCTCCACCCGGGGTGCCAGGATCATCTGGGTTCCGCCTTCGAGATCCAGTGCAAGCTTGGGCGCCCAGCTCGCATGGCCGGTCATCACACCGCCAGCCAGGACGACGGTGAGTACAACGAATATTGCTCCAAGCCATGTCAGCACCCTGCGGGCTGAATTTTTGGGGCCGGTCCTTGCCATTTTCAATCTTCCTGTTATCGCCGGACAGCCGCCGGCGGACGCTGGTGAGCGTCTGCCGGCGGCTTTCCGCTGCCGTAGAAGTTGCCTTGCGCGGTGGTGCCGCGACTGACGGTGCTAGTTGTCCTTCTTGTCCTCTTTGTTGAGGCGCGCAATGGTCTCTTCCGGCGTCTCGCCGGCCGCCGGGGTTTCAGTACCCGTTGCGGTCAAGGAAGAAGCGTCGTCCGGAACCACAGGGGCTTCCTCGGGAGTCGCCTCAACAACCTTGGTGACAGCCTGACGGTGAACCGTGGCCTCGTTGCCCGGGGAGAGCTCGATAACGACCTTGTTCTCCGCTTCGTCGATGGACACGATCCGGCCAAAGAGTCCGAAGCTGGTCATGACGTCGACTCCGGGAGCAAACTTGGACTGCATCTCAGCCTGCTGCTGCTGGGTCTTCTTGTTGCGGCGGAACATCATGAAGACAAAGAGTCCAAGCATGACGAACAGCAATATGGTCATTGGATCCACAGGGAAGTTCCGTTCTGTACTTACGTTTTGGTTCACGGCAACGTCCCTGGCAGATCCGCGAGGCTGGCGCATGGATCAAGGACTCGAACGTGCCGAGCGTCATACCAGTCTAGAGGGAAAAGCTGAACGCAGCGTGTTAACCCGCAGTATCTACGCTTTCGGCGTGGTTTTCGTCCTCGTCAAACAGCGCAAGGGTCTCTTGTCCGAACACACCGGACGGCACGGCGTAGCCCAGATGGGTCCAGGCGGACGCCATTGCGATCCGGCCGCGGGGCGTCCGGCCCAGAAGGCCCTCCCGCACCAGGAAAGGCTCCGCTACCGTCTCGACGGTTTCAGCCTCTTCCCCCACGGCAATCGCCAGCGTGGACAGCCCCACCGGACCGCCGTTGAACTTGGTAATAAGCGCTTCGAGGACAGAACGGTCCAGCCGGTCAAGGCCGCGTTGGTCCACTTCGTACATATCCAAGGCAGCCGACGCTGACCGGGCGTCGATTTGGTCAATGCCGTGAACCAGCGCCCAGTCGCGGACGCGCCGAAGCAACCGGTTGGCGATACGCGGTGTTCCGCGTGAGCGGCCGGCAATCTCCGTGAACCCGGCCGAGTTGACCTTCAGGTCCAGCAGCCCTGCCGAACGGCGCAACACAAGTTCGAGTTCGGCCACTGAATAGAACTCAAGATGACCGGTGAAACCGAAGCGGTCCCGCAGCGGACCAGGAAGCAATCCGGCCCGGGTCGTGGCTCCTACCAGCGTGAAGGGAGGCAGCTCCAGAGGTATTGCCGTAGCACCGGCCCCTTTACCCACCACGATATCCACCCGGAAGTCTTCCATGGCCATGTAGAGCATTTCTTCCGCCGGCCGGGACATGCGGTGGATCTCGTCCAGGAACAGGACCTCACCCTCGGAGAGGGAGGACAGTATCGCCGCCAGATCCCCGGCGTGCTGGATGGCCGGACCACTGCTGATCCGCAGCGGAGCATTCATCTCCGCGGCGATGATCATGGCCAGGGTGGTCTTGCCGAGCCCGGGCGGACCGGACATGAGCACGTGGTCGGCGCTGCGGCCGCGCATTTTTGACGCCTCGAGTACCAAGGCAAGCTGCTTGCGGACCCGGTGCTGGCCCACAAAATCATGGAGGTTCTTGGGACGAAGAGCCGCCTCGATAACCCGCTCTTCCGGCTCCTCTCCCCCGCTGACCAGTGACTGCTCAGCCACGGCTGCCTACGCGGTTCCCGGCGCGTGCGCCATCCTGGCCAAGCCACCGCAGCGTGGCCCGAAGAATCTGTGCGACGTTGCCCGCATCCACCAACTCGGGTGAGTCGGCCATGGCTTTGTCGATGCTTCCGTTGGCGTCCTTCTCCGACCAACCAAGGCTGGTCATGGCGGCGACCACCTGCGGCTTCCATTCAGCCTTGACAGAGGTTGCGGTTGCGGCTGCGGTGCCAGTGCCATGCGGGACCAATTTGCCCGCAAGCTCAAGGACGATCCGGCCGGCAACCTTTGGACCGATACCGGGAACTTTCGTGAAGGCCTTGCCGTCGCCGGTATGCGCTGCAACGCGGATGGCTTCCGGTTCATGCACGGCGAGTACGGCCAAGGCAAGCCGCGGTCCGACGCCGCTGACGCTGAGCAGGACATCGAAAACTTCCCGCTCGTCATCGTCAGCAAAGCCAAAGAGGGTCAGGGAGTCCTCACGGACGATCATCGAGGTAAAGAGCTTGGCGTCAGCGCCTATTTTCAGATGACTCAGGGTCTGCGGAGTTGCGAACACGCTCATGCCCACACCGTTGAGGTCGATGACGGCGCTGGACAAACCAACGTGGGCTACGGTTCCACGAAGAAAACTGATCAAGACCCGGCTCCTGAAATACTGTCTGCCCATCCGCTGGGAACTGCGGCCATGGCTGACTATCCGAACATATCTACGAATACCCTAGCAAGGACGCCAGGGTATCAGCGTGCACGGCGCGCTTTGGCTTCGGCATCCGCCCACGCTTTCTGGGCCGGCGTCAGTGTGCCGCCGCCTGCCGTGCCGCCCGCTGTTCCCATCCCGCTTCCTGCACGCCAGGCGTGCGTCAAGGCAAGGGCGAGGGCATCAGCGGCATCAGCTGGCTTGGGTGGTGCATCCAGGCGCAGGATCTTGGTGACGAGCTTCGTGACAGCGTCCTTGTTCGCCGAGCCACTGCCGGTAACCGCGGCCTTTACTTCCGACGGCGTGTGGAGGGCCACCGGGATGCCGCGGCGCGCCGCGGCGGCAATCACGACGCCCGAGGCTTGGGCGACGCCCATGACAGTGCTCACGTTCATCTGCGAGAAGACACGTTCGACGGCGACGACGTCCGGATTATGCAGGTCAAGCCACTCATCGATGGCTTGGGCTATGACCAGCAAACGCTTGTCCAAGGTCAGTTCCGCCGAGGTTCCCACGACACCGACGGCAACCATGGTTGCACGGCGGTTCCGCTCAATGTCCACTACACCGATGCCGCAACGGGTAAGGCCCGGATCGACTCCCAATACGCGAAGAGTCAAGTCCGGGCCTTCCTGTTTGTCATCAATACTTGGTGCTGCCGTGCCTACTCGGCGTCGAGGGCAGCCTGCACTTCCTCGCTGAAGTCCGCGTTGCTGTAGACATTCTGGACGTCGTCCAGGTCCTCAAGCGCGTCGACGAGCTTCATGAACTTCTTGGCGCCATCGATGTCCAGGTCAACCTGCATCGACGGGACAAACTCTGCTTCATCGGTTTCGTAGTCGATCCCGGCTTCCTTGAGGGCATCCCGGATGGCCTGCAGATCCGACGGCTCGGAGTGGATTTCCCAGTTGTCGCCACTGTCCTTGACTTCCTCCGCGCCGGCGTCCAGGACAGCCATGAGGATGTCGTCTTCGCTGAGGCCGTTCTTCGGCAGAACCACAACGCCCTTGCGGGCAAACAAGTAGCTGACGGATCCGGGATCGGCAATGGTACCGCCGTTACGGGAGATGGCCAGGCGTACCTCGGAGGCCGCCCGGTTCTTGTTATCCGTAAGGCACTCGATCAGCAAAGCCGAGCCCTGCGGACCGCGGGCTTCGTACATGATCTCGGTGTAGTCAACCACTTCACCGGTGAGGCCTGCGCCGCGCTTGATGGCACGGTCGATGTTGTCGTTGGGGACAGAAGTCTTCTTTGCCTTGGTGACGGCGAGTTCCAGGCCCGGGTTGCCGGCCAGGTCCGGTCCACCCATGCGGGCAGCGACTTCGATGTTCTTGATCAGTTTTGCGAACGACTTTGCACGCCTGCTGTCAATGATGGCTTTTTTGTGCTTGGTGGTCGCCCATTTGGAGTGGCCTGACATGCTTTACGCTTCTCCTCTGATCATTCGAATAAAGAGTTCATGCACGCGCTTCTCCCCTGTCACTTCCGGATGGAAGGAGGTGGCCAGCAAACGGCCGGAGCGCACTGCAACAATTCTAGCCACTCCATGCAAAGCGGAGGTGTGGCTGGCGTGGTCCGGATCGACTTGGGCCAGAACCTCTACACCCTCACCGACGCGCTCGACCCAGGGTCCGCGGATGAACACAGCATGAACGGGGTCCACCCCGTCCTGTCCGGCACTGAAGTCGAGCCCCTTGAAGTCGAGGTCCGTTTCGAAGGACTCGCGCTGGCGGCCGAAGGCGTTCCGGCGAACAGTGATGTCAAGCCCACCGAAGGTCTGCTGCGGGTTTCCCTTGAGGTCGGTGGCGGGGTCCGCGATCTCTTTGGCCAGGAGAATCATTCCCGCGCACGAACCGTACACCGGAAGACCCTCCGCGATCCGCTGTTGAATCGGTTCGCGGACTTCGAAGATCCGCGACAGTTTGTCAATGGTGGTGGATTCGCCACCGGGGATGATCAGGCCGTCAATGTCGTCCAGCTCTGAGGGCCGGCGGATGCCCACGCCTGTAGCTCCCGCGGACTCCACGGCGTGGATGTGCTCACGGAAATCGCCCTGGAGTGCCAGTACACCGATCCGGAGGCCTGTACCCACGCGTGATGAAGCGTCGGAAAGGGGGTTGGTCATTGGTCCATCATAGTGGTCCCCAGGCTCCGGGATGCGTCGGGGAGCAGCCCGCCACCCACGGGCGACCCGGGTTCCATGCCCCGACTGGGATATATTACAGAGCATGCTTTCCTACAGCGTCCCCCTCGGTAAGCTGGTCCGCACACTGTCCCGGCTTCGGGGCGGAGGCTCAGCGTTCCCCGGCCTGGTGGTCGAGAAAATCGATCCCCGTTTCATGCAGCGAACGCTTGCGTCGTTGCCCCACGGCGTAGCTGTTGTCAGCGGCACCAACGGCAAGACCACCACGACCAAAATGGTGGTGGAACTCCTGGAAAGCCAGGGCCTGAAGGTCTTCACCAACCGCACTGGCAGCAACTTCACCCGCGGCGTGGCAGCATCCCTGCTGGGCGAAGTCGACTGGCGGGGCAGGCTTGATGCTGACATTGCAGTCCTGGAACTGGACGAAGCGCATGCCGTTCATTTCGTCAACAAGGTGCCTCCCCGCTTCAGCCTCCTGCTCAATGTCCTCCGGGACCAGTTGGACCGCTTCGGCGAAATCGACAAGACCGCCCGCCTCCTTGAGCACATCGCTTCCAGGACGACAGACACCGTGGTCCTGAACCGCGAGGACCCGCGCGTTGCACGAATTGCCAACGCCATTAACAGCCTCGACGCCGTTTATCACCCCAGCGTCCGCTACTTCGGCCTTGACGAATCGCTTCGCAGCACGTTCCCGAACGACGACGAGATGCGGTCAGGAAGCGGCCCTTCGCCTTCTGGAACGTCGGTGGCCGCAGCGCCCGGCGAGGCAGTCGATTTGCCGGATGCCGACGTCGTACTCCGCCGGGTAGGCGCCCAGGACGCCGACTTCGACTTCGACGGCAAGACCGTCACCACCACTATGAAGCTTCGCGGGGTTTACAACATCTTCAACGCCGCCGCGGCTTTGTCGCTGACTCGTGCGGTACTGGGAACCGGCCCCGTTGACACCCCGAAACTCGTCAAAGCATTGGGCAACGTGGCACCGGCCTTCGGACGCGGTGAAAGCCTGACAGTGGACGGCCAACCGCTTGAGCTGGTGCTGGTGAAAAACCCCAGCGGTTTCCGGCTGGGCCTGAAGTCCTTCCCCGCTGGCGGCTACGCAACCATGATCGCCATCAACGACAACTACGCCGATGGCCGGGACATGTCGTGGCTGTGGGACGTCGAATTCGAGTCGCTCCGCGAAGGCGGTGTCGAAGTCCTCACCGGCGTCCGCGCTTACGACATGGCGCTGCGCCTCCAGTACGACGACGTTCCGTTCGGCACGGTTGAACCCGACATCACAGCCGCCTTGCGTATCTTCATCGACGGTTCGCGGGGCAAGCCCAAGCGCATCTTCTGCACCTACACGTCAATGCTTGCCATTCGCCGCGAACTTGCCAAAATCACCATAGTTGAGGTGGTCTCATGACCTCGGAAACCCAGCCCCAGGCCGCACTTGGCCAGGCTTCGCAGCCCAGCAAGGGCACCATCCGCGTGCTCCAGCTGTACCCACGGGAAATGAATATCTATGGCGACTGGGGCAACGCCCTGGTCCTCAAGCAGCGCATCAAGTGGCACGGCTACACGCCGGAGCTGCTCGAGTACAACGTGGGCGATGAATTCCCGGAGGACGTTGACATCATCGTAGGTGGCGGCGGGCAGGACAGCGGCCAACTTGTCATCCAGGATGATCTGCAGGCGCGTGCGGAGCAATTGCGGGAGCTTGCCGACAACGGCGCGCCCATGCTGGTGATCTGCGGCCTCTATCAACTCTTTGGCAAGTTCTTCAAGACCAGCTCGGGACCCACCATCCCCGGCATTGGAATCCTGGATGTTGAAACCCAGGGCACTGACGAACGCCTGATCGGCAACGTGATCATGAAATCGGCCGAGTTCGGCGACATCATGGGCTACGAGAACCACAGCGGACAGACCACCTTGGGTCCCGGCGTCGAGCCTCTGGGGACCGTTACGAAAGGCGCCGGCAATAACAGCAAGGATGGCCACGAGGGCGCCCGGTACAACAATGTTGTGGCCAGCTACCTTCACGGCTCGCTGCTGCCGAAGAACCCCGCTATCGCGGACTTCCTGATCCGCACGGCAGCAGAACGCAAGTTTGGAACCTTCGTGCCGGGAACGCCCGACGACGACTTTGCCCGCCTCGCGCGCGAACACGCCGCGCGCCGCCCGCGGTAAGCGTTACTTTTCTTTCGTGATCAGCAGTTCGTGGGCACCCGCATTCGCCGCGCCCAAGGATTCAACCACGGTTTTGGTTCTTTGGCGGGTTTCGGCGTCCGCCGCGGGCGTGGCACACACGCCTTGCGGCGCATCGCTGGCCACTGAGCACCACCGATAGGGATCACGGACAATCACTGAGGGCGCCCATGCCAGATCCGAGGCAGTCCAGGTACCGGCGGCATTTTGGCTGAATTGCGCCCTGACCAGCAGTCCTTCATTGTTGACCACGTACCACGGTGACAACTCGGTGATGCCATTACCCAGTCCGTAGACAATCCACGTGCCTTTATAGTTCTCAATGGGCAGGACCGAGTGGGTGTGGTGCCCGTAGATCATGGTGAATTGTCCGCTGTCCACGAGTGCGTGGGCGACCTCCTGCTGCTGGGCATTGGGTTCACTGGCGTATTCGTCTCCCGCGTGCATCACTCCCAGCACGATGTCCGCACCGAGTGACCTGGCTTGGGTCGCCTTGGCGATCATGGTCGCGGGGTCCAGTTCATCCACCAGCCAGGGGTACTCCGGGATCTGGCCGTTGTGCCCGTAGGTCCCTTCGATGACCGCTACCTTGGCGGCGTCTGTTTGCAGCATCAGGATTTCCTTTGATGCTGCTTCCGTCCGGTAGGAACCAGTGTGCTTCAAGCCTGCCGCGTCCAAGGCATCCAAGGTTCGGAGCAGCCCCTCGGTGCCACGGTCAATGGTGTGGTTGCTGGCGGTGGTGCAGGCCTGGTAGCCGAGATCCTTGGAGGCCGTGACGATTTGTGGTGGCACGTTGAAGGAAGGGTAGGCGGAGAAAGGCCCTTCGGGCGTGGCCACGGGAGTCTCCTGATGGCAGATGGCGAGGTCGCTGTTCCTGATGTAGCGCCGCTGTCCTTCCAAGAGCGGCACAAAGGTGTAGCCCGGCTGGCCAGCGGCAGCGGCGTCGGCTCTTGCCTGCTGCCACAGCTGGGTGTGGACCAGCATGTCGCCGGTCACGGTGATCGAAGTGCAACGGAGTTCCGCGCAGGCGGGCCCCTTACCCGGGGTCGGGTTGGGGGCGGGGGTGCGTGTTGGTGAAGGTGACTCACCTGCCGGAGCCGACGCCGCGGTGCTTGGTCTGGGGTCGTTGTTCTCGGCGATGACGCCGCAGGCACCCAGGGCCATGGCAAGGACCAGTGCGAGTGTCGGCAGCGCTGCCCGGTGTGATCTTTGCCACCCGGCACCAGATGTGATCTTCCCCATGCTTTTCATCCTACGGTGAACACGCGCGGAACCAGGCGCGCCGCCCTTGAGGACACGATCCCTACGTGAAAGAGTCACTTCATGACGAACCCCCTGCTTAGCGCCAGTCCCCTGCCGTACGGGCTCCCACCGTTTGCCGGTATATCAGTCGTTCACTACGCCGAGGCAGTCCACGCCGGACTGGCAGAGCATCTGGAGGAAATCAACGTCATCGTGGCCAACCCGGACCCCGCCACGTTCGAGAACACGGCCGTAGCCATGGAGCGATCAGGTCTGCTCCTGAACAGGGCAGCTGCCGCCTTCTTCACGATGGTGTCGGCCCACGCGGACGACGACATCAAAGCGCTGGAGACCGAGCTGTCCCCGAAGTTCTCGGCGCACCAGGATGCGGTGTTCATGAACCGGGGCCTCTATGAACGCTTCTCAGCCGTCGATGTGACGGGCCTCGACGCCGAAGCAGCCCGCCTGGTGGAGGAATATCTCAAGGAATTCCGGCAGTCGGGGATCCAACTCGACCATGCCGGGCAGGACCGCCTGCGTCAGGTTAACGCCGAGCTCTCACGGTTGGGAACCGACTTTGGCCAGCGGGTCAAAGAGGCCATGAAATCCTCAGCGCTGCTTCTTGACGACATAGATGAGCTCGCCGGTCTGCCGGAGGAGGACATCGCAGGCGCCGCCGAAGCAGCCAGCTCTGCGGGGCATGCCGGCAAATACCTGCTCACGTTGATTCAGCCCAGTAACCAGCCTGCCCTCGCCTTCCTCGAAAATCCGGGCATCCGCCGTCGCTTGTACGAAGCCTCCCTTGCTCGGGGCACCGATGGCGGGTCGCTGGACGTCCGTCAATTGGTGTTGGACACCGTCCGTTTAAGGGCAGAGAAGGCTAAGTTGCTGGGCTTTGCGAACTTTGCCGAGCTGGTGGTGGATCAGCAGACCGCACCTGGTTTTGACGAAGTCCACGCAATGCTGCAGAGGTTGGCACCTGCAGCCGTCCGCAACGCCGAGGCCGAGGCCGAGGCGCTGGCCGAGGCAGCGGGCAGGAACCTGGATCCGTGGGACTGGCCGTACTACTCGGCCCGGGTCCGCAAGGACAAGTTCGAAGTGGACGAACAAGCCCTGCGTCCCTACTTTTCCCTGGACAGGGTGCTCCACGACGGCGTCTTCCATGCCGCGACCCAGCTCTACGGGATCACGTTCCATGAACGTACGGACCTGGACGGCTATCATCCCGATGTCCGGGTGTGGGAAGTCCGCGACGAAGACGGGAAGGGACTGGGCCTCTTCCTTGGCGACTACTACACCAGGGCGACCAAACGTGGCGGCGCGTGGATGAACTCGCTCGTGGAGCAGTCCACTCTTCTTGGCACGCAACCGGTGGTCATCAACAACCTGAACATCACCAAGCCGGCGCCCGGCGAGCCCACGCTCCTGACCCTGGACGAAGTCCGGACTGTGTTCCATGAATTCGGCCACGCTTTGCACGGCCTGTTTTCACAAGTCACGTACCCGCGGTTCTCCGGTACTTCGGTGCCACGCGATTTCGTGGAATACCCTTCGCAGGTCAACGAAATGTGGATCATGTGGCCGGAAGTACTGGCTAACTACGCGCGGCATCACATCACCGGTGAGGCGCTTCCCCAAAACGTCGTGGACAAGCTCAATGACTCCTTGTTGTGGGGCGAAGGTTTTGCCACTACGGAGTATTTGGGCGCTGCGTTGCTGGATCTTGCGTGGCACGTGCTATCCGAGGCTGACGTACCAAAGGACGTCCTTGCCTTCGAAGCCAACGCACTGTCCCAGGCATGCATTGCCCACCCCCTGATTCCGCCGCGCTACCGTAGTGGTTACTTCCAGCACATCTTCGCCGGCGCGGGTTATGCCGCCGGCTACTACTCCTACATTTGGAGTGAAGTACTGGACGCTGACACGGTGGAGTGGTTCAAGGACAACGGCGGGCTGAACCGTGCGAACGGCAACCTGTTCCGATCGAAGCTGCTGTCACGGGGCAACAGCCGTGACCCCTTGGAGTCTTTCCGTGCGTTCCGGGGCCGCGACGCCCAGCTTGAACCCTTGCTGAAGCGCCGCGGACTCGAGTAGAACGACGCCGGGCCGGTCACCTTGGAAGG